>JAEEKU010000100.1 GCA_016282555.1 Methanomassiliicoccaceae archaeon | reverse complement strand
TCATAGGAAGAAGAGACGGCCAGGTCAAGATCAGAGGCAACAGGGTCGAGCTCACCGAGGTCGAATCCGCGATAAGGGAGATGGAGGGCATCGAGAACGTTTCGGTCCAGGGCGTCTCCAACGGAGCCGGGAAGGAGCTCTGCGCGTATATCGTCGGGGACGCCGGCGCGGAGTCCGTGAAGGAGTGGGTTTCCGGACGGAAACCCGCGTACATGGTTCCCGCTTTCATAGTGAAGCTGGATTCGATCCCGCTGAACATCAACGGCAAAGTGGACAGGAAAGCCCTCCCGGTTCCTGATATCTCTTCACTGAGAAGCGAGTACGCCGCCCCGAGAAACGAGACCGAAAGGAAACTGTGCGAAGCCTTCGAAGAGATTCTAGGAACGGAAAGGGTTGGAATAGACGACGACTTCATCCGCCTCGGCGGGGATTCCCTCAAAGCTATCAGAATCCAGAATATGGTCGGAGGCGTCAAAACCGCGGATATACTCAGATACCGCACCCCTAAACTGATCTCGGAACACAGCTCTGAAGAAGAAACTCCGTGCCTGTACAGCCTGGAATCCGGATGCCCCCTCACGGAAAGCCAGCTGAACGTTTATCTGGACATGGAGACTAACAGCAAAACCGAAGCGTACGTCATCCAATTCCGCAAAGAACTTCCAGCCGGGGCTGACGGAACGGACATTCTGAACAAAATAATGGATATCCACCCGGTTCTGAGAGGCTATATCGTTGAAAAAGACGGAGTTCCCTGGATGAAATTCGACGGCCGCCCGGTAATAACGAGCGATCGCCCGGCACCGGTCGACATCCGCAGCTGCGTATCTTCATTCTCGGTAAACGGAAACGTCATAGAGGGAAATATAAGCCATGCCGCGTTCGACGGATTCTCACTGGTCGTTCTCGGAAATGACATCGACAGAATAATCGCCGGAGAAATACCGCCTTCCGATACCGGAATTCTGCAGATGTCATCCTTCGACAGCGTAATGAAAAACAGCAGCCGCATGGAAGAGGGAAGGAATTTCTTCGAATCCATGCTGTGCGACAACGATAACAGCGCCGGACTGATTCCCGGATTCGGAGATACAGCCGGAAAAATCGTAAAGAACCTTACGGTTCCCCCGCATATCGTCAAGGAAAAATCGAAAGAGCTGGGCACATCCGTCGGAAATCTCATGACTTCCGCATTCGCGTATACTCTCTCCAGATTTACCGGGTACAGCAAATCTTCCTTCTGCTTCATCGACAACGGCAGAAGCATTCCGGGACTGGATAGATCGATAGGGATGTTCGTAAAAACTATACCCGTATGCATCGACTGCTCAGACAGACCGGTATGCGATTTCATCAGTTCGGTAACCGAAAAGATCTATGACTGCACGCGCTACGGCTTCGTTCCGTTCAGAGAACTTTCGTCGAAATACGGTATTAATATCGACGTGCTGTATCAGCATCTGCCCGTTATTATAGAGCAGTCGGAATCCGGAACCGGAAATACGATTTCTGATTTCAATGCGGTTACATACGAAACCGCGGACGGCTTCGGTCTGGATATAGAACATTCATCCGCGTTCAGCGGCGCATTCATAAAGCGCTTTGCTGATACGTTCGATCTGATTCTGAACGGAATCGTTTCCGCCGGAAAAATATCGGATATCGCCATTACGGATCGTTCCGAAACCGAACTGGAAGAAAAATTGTTCAGCAGAATGCCTTTGAAATACAGAAACATAGTAGAGAAATTCTGCATCCAGGCAAATTCTGTACCGGACAATACGCTTCTGAAATTCAGAGACTCGCGGTACTCATACGGCGATGTCGACAAAATAACATCCGGAATAGCCTCCGGGATTGCGGAAATCATCAAAAATGCCAAAATGATCGCCGTCCTCGTTCCGAGAAGCGAATGGTACCTACTGTGCGCTCTCGGTGCAATGAAAACTGGCGCGGCTTACGTGCCCCTGGACGACGCTTATCACGACGCACGTCTCGGATCCATGATCGAAACCTCCGGAGCAGATGTCGTACTGGCTGTCACCGAGACTTTCGGACGCCCGGAGAAATTCGGAAAGCCGGTGATCGACTGCAGGAAGATTGCCGGCGGTGGATTCGTTGTTCCGGAAATCGATCCTCTCTCCCCGGCGGTGATTCTTTACACCTCCGGAACGACCGGAAAGCCGAAGGGATCCGTAATCACGC
>JAEEKU010000099.1 GCA_016282555.1 Methanomassiliicoccaceae archaeon | reverse complement strand
CCGCGCCGCCGTGCTTCTCCATCGCCTTCGAGCGCTTTCCGGTAAGGTATTTCAGATCGTTTTTAGATAAGCATAACCCGTTTTCCGACAGTATCTTGCAGATTCTGACGGCCCTCATTCTTCCGTCGAAATACGGGGTATCCTCCGGAGGAAATCCGGTTATGACGGAATAGAACCCGCACGCCTCGTCGAGAAGGTTATCGACGTTCCCGTCCTGCCCGCGGTAAGCTCTGCGCATTCCCTCGAGGCACCCCATGTTCTCGGAGGGATCGTCGACCCTGAGAAGCTCCTGGACGTGCAGCCATATGTATCCGAAATCGGTATCCGGATAGATCCCCTCGAAAACCTTCGATCTCCAGTAGAAGTAGTATTCCGTCTGGCGGTCGTCGAGGAGGCTGTAAGAGGGGTACATGCCGCCGCTTCCGGCGTATCCGCATTCCCCTCCGGTGTATCTCCAGTTGCGTTTTATCTCGTCGATGTCCGGCAGCGGCGGCCTTTCGCCGGGATGCGCGGAGACGGGACGGATTCTGCCGGCGATCATCTCCCCACCAGGCGCTCCGCGTTCGCGCGGTATTCTCCGATTATCTTTCCGTTTTCTACGATGACGTCTCCTATCAGATCCATGGAGAGATCGTTGACTTCTTTTTCCAAAGGAGAACTGAACGCCGTTCCCTCCAGAGAGAGCCTGAGGTATTCCTTTCCTCCCGCGCTGAGCTTCTCCGAAAGGATCTGCCACGGATCCCCGTCCTCCGTCGTCATCGCCGGTTCGGCCGCCGCTGCCGGTTCTTCGTCCTCGGTGCGGAGCATATCGGTGACGTCGGTGAGATCCTTTTCCGCCTGAAGGACGGCTTCGGGATCCAGTTTCGCCGGCCGGGGCTTTTTCATGAAGAGGATTCTGTCCGCCGGACCGGTGAACAGCGTATTGCTGACCTTTCCTGAAACCAGAAGCTCGGCGAGTTTCTCTTCCCTTATGCCGAAAACCTCCAGCTCCACCGGCGGGAGATCCATGGACGAGAGGGCGGTTATTGTTACTACGCCTTCGATCAGTTTTCCCAGCTGTTTCGCGAAAAAGTCGTTCTTGGAAAAGCCGGCGTAAGCGATCTGGGTGCGGGTTTCGCAGCCGAGCCCGCGGTACAGCGTGGTTTCGAAGGTGAATTTCCTGCAGATTCCGCACAGGCCGATCCATTTGTTCTTCAGGCGCTCGTTGTCGACGTTGGAGAGTATTTTACACACGATCTCCGCGGCTTTCTCGTCGAACAGGCCGGCCGCCGTCTCGCCGATCCCGGGAGCGAGCTCCAGAAACATGTCCCTGTCCGGCTTTGCTTTTCTGTTCCCCCTGAGGAAATGCTCGAAATAAATGCAGGCCTCCTCCCTGTTGCGGACGAGTCCCGGTTCCGGAACGGGAAGATGCCTGGCGAGAGCGTAATCGGCGCAGACGTTCCCGGCGAGCTTCTTCTGCCTCTCTTTGGTCTGGTTCAGGTATATTTCGTAAAGTTGAGACAGCGTTTTCTCCGGATCCTTCCCGGAGCGGACGAGATCGTCCAGAGTTTCTTTCAGTTCTTCCCTGGCGTTTCCGGAGGATTTGTTCTTCCTCCATTCCTCCTCCGTGCAGAACTCGCGGATCGTCCCTCTTTCCGAGGGTTCCGGAAGGGTTTCGTTCACGGGGTGAAGCCTTATCTCTTTCAGGATCTCTCCGTATGTGGAAAGGAATTCCGCCCCGGGGCCGCCGCCGGAAGACCATTTCAGAAGATCCGAAGCGAATTTTTTCAGTTCTGAGGAATAAGTGCTGAACGTCACTCTGCAGTATCTCTCGCCGAAATAGGGAAATTTTTCGAACAGGCAGATCGTACGGGCCTCCGTTCCCGATTCGAACGTTTTACCGATCCCTTTCCCGTTTCTCTTAAGGAATGCGGATTCGAGGCCTTTCAGCGCCTGGAAGAACACGGAAACGGTTCTGCGGTCCGGAGTTTCGGAAGTTCCCGCGAGGTACATTATGCGGACGGGGGAATCCGTTCTCACCGGATAAACCAGAGTCTCCGACAGAGCCATCGATCTCATCACCGGATCTTTGCCGTACAGTCCGCAGGGAAGATCCAGATTTCCTTTGATTGAGAGATCCGCCGCGGTTTTTTCTATATCATCGGGGGAGAGGCCGCAGGAGCCCGCGTTCATTCTGAAGAGCTCCAGTTCCCTGAGGCCTTCTCCGGGGTCTTCGACGTTTATCAGCTCGCAGACGCGGAGCCAGACGTATCCGGGAGAGGTCTTCATGAAAACCCCCTCCTTCAGCTTCTTTCTCCACCAGAGGTAATAATTCAGCTGGAATCTGCTGAGAACGGAGTGATCCGGGGTGGCGTATTCGCAGGGCACGAACTGGCAGGAGATCCCGGGGTATTTGGAATACCATTTCATCGTGGAGAGGAAGTCTCCGCCCGGGGTGTAGCTCTTGCCGTCCATGTCAGGAACAGTATGCCGGAGATAAAGAAAAAAACTCCCCCTCGCGGGGGTATGTTTCAGAACAGTTTGAAGATTTTATCGGAGTAGTCCATCATGTCGTCCACGGGCATTCCCGCGATGAGGAGGGCCTGCACGTACATGATTTCGGCCATATCCTTGGCTTTCTCCTTGTCTTCGGAAACCGCTTTTTTGAGGGACGCGAAGGCGGGATGGGATCCGTTGATCTCCAGGACGCGTTTCGCTTTGACGGAATTGCCCGCGTCCGCCCCGGGAATGCTGGCGAAGTACTTCTCCATCTCGAAGGACACGTCTCCCTCGGCGCTCAGGCACACGGCGTGGCTCTTGAGCTTGCGCGAAAGCTTAACGGCCTCGACCTTGTCGCCCAGAGTCTCCTTGACGACATCCAGAACGTCTTTCTCCTCTTCCTCTCTGGCATCGGCTTCTTTCTTCTCCTCCTCGGTCTCCAGTCCGAGATCCTTTCCGGAGATGTCGCAGAACTCTTTTCCTTCGTACTCTCTCAGGGTGCGGACGGCGAACTCGTCGACGTCTTCGGTGAGGCAGATGATATCGTAGCCCTTGTCCCTGACCTGTTCGGCCTGGGGGAGCTGCTTCGCCCTCGCGGCGCTCTCCGCGGACGCGTAGTAGATCTTCTCCTGGCCTTCCGGCATCGCGTCGAGGTATTCTTTAAGAGTGCAGAGGCCGTCTTTCGCCATGGAAGGGAACAGAATCAGGTCTTTGACGAGATCGGATTTGGCGCCGTAGCCCTCCACCACGCCGTATTTGATCTGGGTTCCGAAGCTCTTGTAGAATTCGAGATATTTGTCGCGCTCCTCCGAAAGCAGGCGGGCGAGCTCGTTTTTGATCTTCTTCTCGATGTTGCTCTTGATTATTCCGAGCTGGCGGTCGTGCTGGAGCATCTCTCTGGAGATGTTCAGGGAGAGATCCGGGGAGTCCACTATCCCTCTAACGAATCTGAAGCAGTCGGGGAGGACGTCTTTGCATTTGTCCATGATCATCACTCCGGACGAATACAGCTGGAGGCCGGGCTCGAAATCCCTGCTGTAGAAGTTGTACGGGGCCACTTTCGGAATGAAGAGCATCGCGCGGTAGCTGACGGATCCTTCCGCGTTCACCCTGATGACGGATACGGGGTCTTCGAAGTCGCGGAATTTGTCTTTGTAGAATTTCATGCATTCCTCGTCGGAGACGTCCTCTTTGGAGCGCTGCCAGATGGGGACCATGCTGTTGACCACGGTGTCCTCCAGATGAGTCTTCCACTCCTTTTTGGGTTTTCCGTCCTCATCGGTTTCTCCGGTCTCCTCCATGGCGCCCTTCTCGAGCATCATGTGGATAGGCCACCTGACGTAGTCGGAATACTTCCTGACGAGCTCCTTGAGCCTGTACTCGCTGGCGAAATCCGAATAATCCTCGCCGTCCTCGTCGGGTTTCAGGTGCATCTCGACTTCCGTTCCGAAGTCCTGTTTGTCGCATTCTTTGATGGTATATCCGTCGGAGCCTTCGCTGGTCCAGATCCATCCCTGATCTTCGCCGTAGGCTTTGGATCTGACCGTCACTTTGTCGGACACGAGGAAAGCCGAATAGAATCCTACTCCGAACTGGCCGATGATGTCGATGTCGGGGTTCTCCTCGATCGTTTTTTTGAAATCCAGAGAGCCGCTGTGGGCGATGACCCCGAGGTTCTGCTCCATAGACTCTTTGTTCATTCCGATTCCGTTGTCCGAGACGGTGACGGTGTGGGCATCGGGATCCCAGGAAACCGTGATTTTGAAATCCTCTCTGGAAACGGGAAGGTTCTCGGTTATGGATTTGTAATGGAGCTTGTCTATCGCGTCGGACGCGTTGGAGATGATCTCCCTGAGGAAGATTTCTTTGTGAGTGTAGATAGAATTGATCATCAGATTGAGAAGCTGTTTCGATTCCGCTTTGAATTGTTTCTTAGCCATTCTTTCTCTTCTCCTGCTGCATCGCAGCCTTATGACGAAGTACTAACAGATTCTATATTTATATTTTTCCAATAATGCCGTAAATATTAAGGATAATTTTGCATTTGAAACCGGATTCTCTGCTGTCCGCATCCGTCCATATAAGAACGGATTAAGTACGGCCGGAGAAACAATCCTTCAGCGGATGACGGAATTCGGAAGGCAAAGGAAAAATGTGGAAGAGGGGAAGCCCTCGTTCCTTTTCCGAATCGATGAGTTTCTGGTTCAGAGCCCTTGCCTGCTCCGAATCCATGAGCATGGTGGCCTGCTGCATGAGAGGGTGCCTGGATCCTTCTATAACCTTGACGTCGTCCAGGGTTTTGAGCCCCCAGCGGTCCGCCGTGATCTCGAGGCCCAGTTTCACGTTCATGTTGTCAGGGATCAGGACTATGGCGTCGAGCTTCTCCTTCCCGAGCTTTTTCGCCGCGAGAGCCCTGTGGTGCCCGTCTATGATGAGATATCCTCTGGCGCGTTTGATCACGATGAGGTATTCGCTCAGATCGTGGTCGATCTCGTACTGCCTTCCCCTGAGCTCGTCCCCGTAGACCTCTTTCTGCGTGGGGCGGAGCTCGCTCACGGGAATCTCCATAGTCATCTCCTTGAACTTGATATCGTGCTTCTGCTGGAGGAAGGACTTCACGGATTCTATTTTCGCCGGACGCACTTTCTCGATCTGCCTGCGGATGATGTCTATGTTGGAAATTATGCCGACCAGTTTGCGGTTGTCGTCCAGAACCGGGAGGTTGCGGATTCCGTATCTGAACATTATGCGGATCACGTCTTCGATGGTCGTCGACGGGGACGTGGTTATAGGCTCCTGGATGATCGAGCGGATTTTCGCATCGGGCGTGTCTATATGCCTCAGAATATCCTTTGCGGTAACGAATCCCAGCAGGTAGCCGTTCTCCGCCACCGGGTATCCGTGGAACACCGAATTGATCAGCTTCTGCCTGGCCTCTTCGATAGTCAGATTGGGGGAGATCACTTTGACGTCGCCGACCATGTAATCTCCGACAACGGGTCTGGACATGCCCGTGCGATCTAATCTGCGTATAAAAACATCCCCTTTTGCGCCGAATCAGACAAACTTATAACGGGCATAGTGCATTCCCCGCAGAGGAAGAAAAATGGCCGGCCAGTTATTGACGGAAGACAGCATTCAGGAAGAGACTAAACTTCAGGATACCCTCAGAAACATCAAGCATGTCCTGATCGTGATGAGCGGAAAGGGAGGAGTCGGAAAAAGCACGGTCTCCACCAATATCGCCATGACTCTGTCTATGAAAGGATACAAAACCGGGGTCATGGACATCGACATCACCGGACCCAACATTCCCAAGATGTTCGGAATCGAGGACGGCCAGCTGGATGTCGAGAACGGAAAGCTCATACCGGTGCAGGTGCCCCCCTCTCTCAAACTCATGTCTATGGCGTTCCTTCTCAAAAGCAAGGACACTCCCGTCATGTGGCGCGGACCGGTCAAAATGGGCGCGGTAAGGCAGTTCATCGAGGACGTGGAATGGGGAGATCTGGATTATCTGGTGATCGACATGCCTCCCGGAACCGGGGACGAGGCCCTTTCCATAGTCCAGCTCATTCCCAAAGCCGACGGGATGATAATCGTCACCACTCCCCAGGACGTCGCCCTTCTGGACAGCAGGAAATCCCTGGTCTTCGGCGCGGAGGCGGGAGTTCCTATCATCGGTCTTATAGAGAATATGAGCGGATTCGTCTGCCCCCACTGCGGCGAAATCACCGATATTTTCAAATCCGGCGGAGGGGAGGCCACTGCCAAAGAGATGAACGTCCAGTTCCTCGGACGCATCCCCATCGAGCCCGGGATAGTCGAATCCGGGGACAAGGGAGTGCCGGCTGTTCTCGGCAGTCCGGATTCCGCGACGTCTAAAGCTTTCGCTTCGATAACCGAGAAGATCATCAAAACGGTCGGATGAGATGAAGATAATCGCAGTATCCGAGGGGGAGGATCTCGGCTCTTACATAGCCGACGATTTCGGCCATGCCCCTTTCTTCCTGCTTATCGATTCGGAGACGATGGATTACCGTGTGATCGTCAACGAGTACGCGGACTCCCCGTCCGGGGCCGGCGTCGCCGTGGCGGAAGCGATAGTCTCTCTGGGGGCGGATGCCGTCCTCACGGGAGGGATCGGCATGCACGGGATAGAGATCCTCGAGAAGGCGGGGATACGCGTCTCGTACGACGAGGAGGGAACCGTGGAAGAGTGCGCCGAGGGCTTCCTCCGGAGGATGAAAAACCTCCGGCGATCAGACCCCTCTGCGGTCCCCCCATATGATTTTGTGGAGCTGGGGAAGGACTCTCGCGTCCGTACCCGACTTCAGAACCCTCGACACCAGCCAGTCCAGTTTTTCCGTTCCCCCGACGGGGCTGAAAATTATGTTAGTTTTCACGGGATGATCCCTGAGGACTCCGAGGGCGTAATCGAAATCCTCGTCGTCCCTGACCACGAATTTCAGCTGATCCTTCATAGTTAGAAGATCGAGGTTTCCGAAATCCATTCTCGAAGACATCCCGGACGAGGGGCATTTGATGTCCATGCTTATCATGATAAGATCGTCAGCCGGAACTTTCGAGAGATTTACGGATCCGTTCGTCTCCAGAACAACCTGCTTTCCGGACTCCGCGAACATTTTCAGAAGATCCGGCGTTTCCGGCTGGAGCATGGGCTCTCCGCCCGTAACGCACACGCGGGGGAAGTCCCCCGAAGCCGAGAGAATCTCCTGCGGAGTCATTTCATAACCGCCCGATTTGGAATAACCGGTGTCGCACCAGGAGCATTCCAGATTGCATCCGGCGGTCCTCACGAAGAACGTGGGGGCGCCGATCATCAGGCCCTCTCCCTGAATCGATCCGAAGCATTCGCAGATTTTCATATCGCTCGTACTCTATCTCGTCTTTGTATCCGGCTTCTTCGAACCCTTTCAGCCTGAGCCTGCAGGAATCGCAGCGTCCGCATGCTTTCTCTCCGCCGTTGTAGCAGGACCAAGTCAGGTGCAGAGGGGCGCCGAGCCTCTTCCCGCGCCTGACTATATCCGCTTTCGAGTCCATGAGAATCGGGGTCACCACCGAGACCGGGCGTCCCTCCGTCCCGGCTTTCGTTCCTTTCCTGATCATTTCCTCGAAGGCCCTGAAGAACTCCGGGCGGCAGTCCGGATAACCGGAATAGTCGACCACGTTGGCGCCTATGTAGACCCTGTCCGCATCGATCGATTCGCACAGCCCGGCCGCTATGCTCAGGAATATTATGTTTCTCGCGGGAACGTAAGTGGAAGGTATGCTCTCGTCCAGCTTCCCCTCTCTGTCCAGAGGGACTTCCATATCTTTTCTGGTCAGAGCCGAGCGGAACATGCTCAGATCGATATCGACGATAACATGGTTGACATCGTAATAGCGGCAGACGTTTGCGGCCGATTCCAGCTCTCTGGTGTGCCTCTGCCCGTAGCGGAAGCTCAGAGCCGTGACATCGCACCCGTCGGCCAGAGCCTGCGCGAGAACGGTCGTGGAATCCAGCCCTCCGGAGAGAAGCACGACGGCCCTCATTCGAAAACCTCTGTGTACCAGGCAGTCTGGCCCCTCTCCTCGTCGAGACCTATGGAAACGCGTTTCACGTTCGGAGGGAAGGGAATCTCGGAAACCATCTGCTTCACCATCATCCTGCTCATCTCCTCGGCGGTGGTGGAGGCGATATCCAGCATGACCGTGTCTTCCCTGGGGAACACGTATCTCTTCATTCCGGAGTTTACTTCCACGGAATTGCCGGAGATCATGATGCCCACTTCGGGGGATTTCGCGGGAAGCAGCGTCCTGTGATCGAATTTATCGATCATCGATCTGAGGAAGTTCTTCAGTATAACGAAATCCATGATCATCCCGTTCTCGTCCGGATCGCCTTCGACGCGCAGCCTGACGATATAGGAGTGCCCGTGCAGCCTGGAGCATTTCTCGTGATTGGGGATAAAGTGGCAGGCTGAAAATCTTATTCCGGAATAGCCTCCGTCTATTTCCAATTGCATAATCATACCTCCGTGAGTTTCATAGCCAGAGCCAGAGCGGTTCTGTAATCGGTTTTCGAGCGGGAAGTGTCAACGAACACCCTGTCCGTGTTGATCAGCGGAGCGCCCAGCGACTTCAGCCCGCCTATGAAGTGGAGCGATCTGAAGATGATGTTTCCGGTGATCCCCTCCGGGGCGAGGATGATATCGGCTTCCTTGACCGCCTCCTCGATGAGAATCTGGGAATGGTAAGCGTCGAAACCGGCTTCCGTGAGCTTTCTGGACAGTTCGCGGGCGCTTCCGATGGATTTGTCCACGACTCTGCATCTTCCCACGTCCTCGCACCTTCCGCCTGACATTATGGCGATTCTGGAGCCCATTCCGATTCTTCCGGCGATCTCTGCCGATCTCACCGCGATATCGTATTTCTGCTCCTGAGACCATCCCTCGTCTATGCCCACCGGGGCCAGGATGAATATTTTCCCGTTGGGGAGCTCCATAAAAGCCACCCTTTCCAGGGATTTCATGTTAAGATTGGATTTCAAAATGGGGAGAAGAACGGAGGAGGGCATGTCTCCGCGGACCGCCGCGTCTATTTTCCCCGACGACAGATCACCGGACATCTCGTAGGGGCTGTCGTAAACGGTGATGTCGAACTCTTCCATCGCCAGAACGCTCCTTTCCACGTTGCCGTTGGAGGTGCCGCGGCCGATTCCGACCCTGACCTTCGGCAAATCCGAATTCAGGAGAGTCTTAGATGTAAACATACCCCGCGATAATATTTCAAATATAAAAATAAACTAACGGATATCTCCCGGATGCCGGCGCCGCCTCATGTTCCGGGGCAGGAAACCGAGGAGGAATTCCGTTTGGACAAGGAGAATCTGGGAAGCATACGCAGCGGGAAGGATATACTGAAATTCACCGCCCCGTCGATAGCGACCATACTGTTCATCTCGTCTTACAGCATCGTCGACGGAGCGTTCATCTCCAATTTCGTCAACACCGATGCTCTCGCGTCGATCAACATTCTGATGCCCGCGGTTTCTCTTCTCACCGGAATCGGATTCATGTTCTCCACCGGCGGAAGCGCTTATCTGGCCAATCTTCTGGGAAAAGGAGAGCCGGAAAAAGCCAGAGGATCCATGAGCCTGATGCTGTCGGTTCTCGCCGCAGTCTCGGCGGCATCCGCTGTTGCGGCTGTAATTTTCGCGGATCCTCTGGTAAACCTGCTGGGCGCGGACGAGACCATACGCGGAGGTTCCGTCGAATACCTGTACGGGTACGCCCCCTTCATCCCGTTCCTTCTGCTGCAGTTCGTGCTCACCCAGCTTCTCATCGTCGCGGGAAGGCCCGGAATGTCTCTGGCCGCGTCGGTCGCGGGAGGGCTCTCGAATATTTTTCTGGATTATCTGCTGATAGCGGTTCTGGATTTCGGTCTGACAGGCGCGGCCGCGGCCAGCGGGATAGGATCCATGATTCCCTCGGTTATCGGAATCGCTTTCCTCATGAACAAAAACAGGATTCTCCACTTTGCGAAGCCGTCCAGAGATTTTTCCGCTATAACCTCGGCGTGCTCCAACGGAATTTCGGAGATGGCAAGCGAGCTGACCGGCGGAATCACGATTCTTTGCTACAACCTGGTGATGATGGAGTATCTGGGCCCGGACGGGGTCTCCGCCATAACCATACTCTCCTACGTCCAGTTTCTGGCTCTGTCCGCTGTGATAGGATACTCCAACGGCATAGCTCCGGTGATGTCGTTCGATCACGGCGCCGGAGACAGAGACGGGATGAGGAAGGTGTTCGGATTCTCCCTGAAGTTCACGGCCGCGCTGTCGGTTCTGGTCTTCGTTATGATGGAACTTTTCTCCGGCCAGGTGGCGGGATTTTTCGCAGAGGGTTCGGAAAGCGTGATGGAGATCACCGTTTACGGCGCCGGAATTTTCTCGTTCGGGTTTTTGTTCATGGGATTCAACGTGTATGCCTCGTCCCTGTTCACTTCGCTGTCCAACGGCCCCGTTTCAGCTCTGATCTCTCTGTTCAGATCCCTGATTCTGCTGACGCCGCTGATAATCATCCTTCCGGCGGTTTTCGGAATCGACGCGATCTGGTACGCGGTTCCCGTGACCGAACTGTTCTCGGCGGTTCTGGCGTCTCTGCTGGTAATCAGGTATGGCGGACGGTACGGGTATATGCCGGAGCGCGGACGTCGGGAGCGGATCTGATCGAAAACATAGTCCTTCCACTGCCTTTCCCCGAATAATATCTCCGCCTCAGGCACGGTGAGGACCGGACGGCTGTAGCGCGCGGAATCGTCGAGAGATATGCGGGGGCAGGCCGTGTTTACGAACGCACCGGCTCTGAAAGCCGCCAGGGAATCGGGGGTTATCTCCTCCATAATCACTTTGAACGCCCTCTTCCCTTTGGATCTTGCAAGAGAGACGATGCGATCGGCTTCGCCGGCGCGGTTCTGTCCGGTTTTGGAGCATTCTATAACGATTACCGTTTCCGCGCCGGAAGCGGACTGGATGGCAGCGAATCTTCTGCGGAGAATGCGGTCCCTCTTCTCCGAGAGGCATGTGATCTCGGAAGTCAGAGGATTCAGGAGATAAACTGGTTTCTCCGTTCCCAGGGATACGGCGAGCGGATGAAAATCTCCTTCCCCGATGAAAAGGAACGCGTCCGAACGGTCTTTCACCGATTCCGCCGCAGTGCAGTTGCAGCCGAGAACCTGTCCGGGATAGCATATGCGCCTGTCTCCGGTTCCCACGAAAACTTTTCTTCCGGTTTTCTCCAGATGCTCTTTCACGGACGGAATCAGATCTAAATACTGAATCGACGCGAGGATTCCCACGTTCTCCGGCAGAAAATCCAGAAGAGAGGCGATATCCCCGCCGATCTCCGCATCCGAACGGGATTCCACGTACAGCACGTTCGGATCGTCGCCGAGGGAGGGGATGGGGGAATGCCCGAAATGCACCAGCGCCTCCGATACTCCTTTGTAATCGAATAAATCGCATGCGCCGTAGCACGGGTGCCCGGAAATAATGATCTCGGCGCCGGTGGAATCGGAAAGAAAATCAGCGATCTCCGGGGCTCTTATCTTCAGGCCTTCCGGAAATTGAAGAGTGACGGAGGAGAATCCCCCGCCTTTAATCCAGTTTGAAACGCGTTCGAGTTCGAAATCGAACATTTACAGTATGAGCTCGGCTCCCCTCTCCACGTCTATGTAGCAGGGAGTCGGGAATTTCATCGATGCTCTCCAGAGAGCGTCTTTGGCAATGACCGCTTTCTCCGCGGGCACGCGGACGGTGAGGATAGCCTGGTTGCGCTCGAGCCTCGCCGCGGTTCCTACAGTCTTGCCGAATCCCTGACGCATTCCGCTGGATACACGGTCCGCTCCTGCGCCGGTAGCCAGTTTGTTCTCCCTGAGAACGACGTGAGGGAACGCCCTGACGGTCAGGTGATAGTTGGCTGAACCAATCTGACCGTTGAGGACCTTGTTCGCGGCGATACGCCCGGCTTCGATGGACGTATGCCTCACCTGAACGCGGTTCTCGACCCTGAGGGTAAGAACCACGGGGAACTCGGCTTTGAGGTTCCCCATCTCATACTGGCTGACCCTGCTTGCGGGGACTCCTCCCATGTATTCGCGGCGGGTGTACGCCTGTCCTTTAACCTGTCTGTACATTGATGCGGGCTTTCTTACCATTTAAACCACCTTGATCGGAATGCGATAGGGCAGTCGGTCTGATAATATAGGACTGCTACCCTTGACGTCTTTGCTGTTGATATTCAACCCTAATATAAGCATTTCGATTTATCCCGTGATTCCCGCTGGCAGCCGGGTTATTATATCCGGATCCGGGCATGTTTCGCTGTTTCCGGTTCCGGAAAAATCTCTCTGTTTCCAAAGATGCGGGAATCATTAGATCCCGGCCGGCGGGGGAAATTACCGCCAATTCTAATAATAACCTGCCTATACCCCCGAATATGTCCTTCAGGTTCGCGGTTCATTCGGCAGACGGCAAAGGCGTTCCGCTCGCCGTCGCGGGAAAGATAATGATCGATATCCAGAATCTGATCTCGGACATAGGATGCTCCCAGATAAAGACGAAGATGAGGCTGTTCAACAGCATGCCGCAGGAACTGTCGGACAAGTTCGTCATCAAAATAAACAAGATAACGGACAAAGGGATCGGCTCCGGCACCGGAGAGGGCGGCAAATACCTCACGGAAATGGCCTCCGATACTCTTCAGGAGACCCTCCAGTATCTGGGAAGCGGAATCACGGAGACCTGGATGGAGGATCACTTCCCGGATTCGTTCTACCGCAGCAGGATCGCCAGGGATCTGATAGAGCTGTGCGACGATCTCTCCGGATACGAACTCAGGTACTTCATCGACAAGGAGACGTTCTCTTTCAAAACTCTGGACCGCAAAAACCTGTCAAAGTATATCGGCAGCAACGTGCCGTCCAGGGAGCAGATGATAGGGTACGTGTCCATGGATCCCCGCAGCAGAAAGATGACTTTTCTCAGCTCCGACAAACCCGTTTACCTTTCGAAGGCGGTCGGAGACAGATTCTCCCAGGGAAAGATATACCTCGTTATGGGAACGGCTTCCAAAGACAGCTCCGGGAAGATAATATCGCTGAGCTCAGTGGACTTCATGTCCGTGGCGGATTCCATATCTTTCAGAGAGATAATCACCCCGGACAGATACATCAGGCTGGCGAACAACGTTCCCGTGGCGATCAGCTATGACAAGAACAGAAAAGTCTGGGAGTTTTTCTGCGAGACTATAAACCTCGGCGTCTCCTCCCCGACCTGGGACGACGGAATAGTGCTGTTCCACAAGAAATTCGCCGAGATGTGGGATCTCTACACAATGCCCGGCAAAACGTTCTCCGACGAGAGAGATCAGATGATCCAGGGGTATATGACCACTCTTATCCCTCTGGTCTGAAACAATCGAACTTCTTTTATAGATACGGTACCGTCAGCGGAAAAAGACAATGTCCAAAAGGCGCCTTTCACAGAAAACCGCTGAAGATATAGGAAAACAGCGCATAGACCGCCTGATATATCTCTCGGAGGAGGCTCTGCGCTCGGGCAAAGCGGATCGCGCCCGCAGGTACGTCGATCTCGCGGAGAGAATCGGCAGAAAAACCCGCGTCAGGATGCCCAAGGACAAGCCGTACTGCAAAGAGTGCAGAACCCTGCTGATACCCGGATACAGCTGCAGAGTCAGGCTGACCGGCGGCAGGATGACGATCACCTGTGACGCGTGCGGGAGCATCCGCCGCAGGCCGTATCTCAAGGAACAGAGGATAATATGACGGAAAAGGATGCGAGAAAGGAACTCATGAGGAGGGCCAACGAACTTAGCCCCACCGTTCATGTGGGAAAAGAGGGGCTCAGCGAAAGCCTCGAAGAAGAAATAATGAGACAGCTTAAGAAAAACAGGCTGATTAAAGTCAAAGTCCTCTCCAATTCCGAGGACGGAGCGAAAGAGACCGCCGCCGCGATAGAGGAGTCCACGGGATCCGTGGCGGTGGACGTACGCGGCGGAGTGATAGTGCTCGCGGACAAAAGGACATGGTCGTCCCTCTGCCAGAAAAAATTCCGAAGGTAATCCGATGCTAGACGTTAACGTGATAAGAGCCGATCCGGAAAAGATCAGGACTATGCTTAAAAACAGAAACAAAGACGTATCCATCCTGGACAGATTCCTCTCCGCCGACGAGGAATGGAGAAACCTCACCGGCGAGAACAACCGTCTCAGAAAGGTGAGGAACGAAGTCTCCATGCAGATCTCCAAAATGCCGAAGGGAGACGAGAAAGAAGAGAAGATCGCCGAGATGCGCCGCGTATCCTCCCAGATCAAAGACAACGACGACAGGATGGCGGAGCTCGAGGACATAAGGCAGGAATGCGTCCTCAACATCCCCAACATTCCCCACGAGAGCGTCCCCGTCGGAAAGGACGAGAACGACAACGTGGTTCTTTACGAAGCGGGAAACAAACGCGATTTCGATTTCAAGCCCAAGGAGCACTGGGAGATCGCCGAGGATCTGGACATCATTGATTTCGAGCGCGGGACCAAGGTCGCGGGAAGCGGATTCTACTGTCTGAAGGGCGACGGAGCCAGGCTCGAGCGCGCTCTGATCAATTATTTCCTTGACACTCATCAGGATCAGGGGTACACCGAAGTGTTCCCCCCGGTCGTCGTCAACAAGAACGCCGTGATCGGAACCGGCCAGTACCCCAACCTGAAGGACGACATGTATTATCTTGAAAGAGACGACATGTTCCTCAACCCCACGGCCGAGGTTCCCGTGACGAATCTGCTTCAGGACGAGATTCTGGATAAGGAGCAGCTCCCGATATACTACACCGCGTATCTTCCCTCGTTCAGGCGCGAGGTCGGAAAGCACGCCGATACAAAGGGAATAATCAGGGTCCACGAGTTCAACAAAGTGGAAATGGTGAACTTCGTGCTCCCGGAGAACTCCTACAAGAGGCTGGAAGAGCTCAGGAAGAACGCGGAGGATCTGATCAACGGTCTGGACCTTCCCTACAGGGTCCTGCTGCTGTGCACCGGGGATATGAGCTTCTCCTGCTCCAAATGCTACGATCTGGAGCTCTACGCTCCCGGAAAGAACGCCTGGCTGGAAGCCTCCTCCGTTTCGAACTTCACCGATTTCCAGGCGAGGAGAGCCAGAATAAAGTACAGGCCCGAACCCCATCTCAAGAGCGAGTTCGTGCACACCCTGAACGGCTCGGGGCTGGCGCTTCCCAGAACCATGGTGGCCATCCTGGAGAACTACCAGAACAAGGACGGAACCGTCACCGTGCCCGAAGTCTTAAGGCCTTACATGAGGGGTCAGGAGACCATCGGAAGGCGCTGAATCAGATATCCTTCCGCTCCAGATCCTCTACCAAACCCTTTACGTCGAAACCCTTTCTTTCTATGAGCCTTCTGCGGAGCTGTTTCTCTCCCTCGGAAAGGGAGGACGAAGTTATGCCGTAGCGGCGGGAGATGAGAGCTTCCAGGAATGCTGCGATGAGGTCGCATGTTTTTATGAGATATCCGTCGCGCTTCCCGGTTCCGCTGTCGCAATCGGTGAAGGGATCGTAGACCATGAAGCGGAACTCGTCGCGCCATTCCGGCTTCAGAAGAGGCATCACGGTCGTTTCTATCTGCTCTCTCTCGTAGTCTTTTAGCAGCTCCTCTATCCCCGCGATGCTCGTCTTTATGGGGGATATGACGTCTTTTGTGAGAACTTCCGGAAGATCGTGGAACAATGCAGTGTAGTAGTCGTTGTATACGGTTCCCGGATCCCTGCCGGAATCCAGATCGCTGAGGTAAACCGCGTCGGCTACCATCAGCGAATGCCCCAGGACCGAGGTCTTGGGAATGCGGGGAGTTCTCGCCCAGCGCTGCTGGAACCTGAGCTGCCCCACCAGATCGATGAAGTCGAACAGCCCTCCGGCGGCGAGTATCTCGCTCACCCCCGCGATGCTGACGTACTGCGCGATCTGCTCGGATATTTCCCTGCGGGTGCGGTCTATACCGTACAGGGAGCGGTTCGATTCGTAGATGAGATCGAATTCCCAGCGGGTCGCGAAGTAATGCGCTGCGCTGATGATGCGGTCTTCCAGCGTATCCTCCCTGGATCCGAGGTATCTCTCGAAGCGTTCCATAAGCTTCGGATCGAATTCCGGAACCTGTGATTTCACCTGGGTGATCACGAAATTGTTGACCTGCTCCGCCTTCTCCGATATGATCTTGTAGAAAACCTGGGGCTTGAGATCCGTGAGCACCGACCGCTGGATGAACGAGAACAGGGAATGCTCTATGAGCTTCTGCCAGTCGACGGTTCTTCCCTCGTTCTCCTCCGACTTCCCCAGAACCCAGGCTATGGCGGCCTTGTGGGCCTGTTTGTCGAGCTCGGTGAGATCCACCGGACGGATGTGATCGTTCCACCGGTGCATGTTGGCCGAGTCCATGAAGAGCAGGAGGATGTCAGCGTTCAGGGCGGGCAAATTCAATCCTCTCCGGCGCCGGATCTCTTTCTTTCCAAAGCCCGGAGAATATGTCCCGCCGCCAGCAGAACGGCTCCGATAACGAACACCGGGATATCCGCGCCGCCGACGTTGAATATGTAGTCCAGCAGGGATACGATCATTACCAGTATGCCTGCGGCGGAAACGAGCAGAGGCACGATGGGATTCATGCGCCGGCTATTGCGATCCGGAATATATAAATGGGGCATAAAGCCCCGTCAGGAACTGGCCTGAACCAGCCTGTTTATGACGAATTTCTTGTCCAGGCTGGAGAGGAAGAATCCCAGCCTGGGGCCGGCCTCCTTCCCGATGATTATCTTGTAAAGGGCTTTGTAAGCCGCTTTCTGCCCCAGAGGGCTGTCCTTGGCGACTTGCGAAAGTATAGAATTGATCTCGTCGGCGGTCCAGGAGCAGTCGTTCATCCTTCTCACCAGAGCCTGGAAGAACACCTTCTCGTTCATGGATATCTCCATGAAAGGCGGAAGGGACTGCAGCACGGAGAATTTCACGGCGTCGGGCGCGAAACCGTTGAGCCAGTATCTCACGCAGTCGCATCTGCGCTGGAGTCTCCTGATATCTTCGTCCGTGGCGCCGGAGAAATCAACGTTTCTGGACAGGATATCCATCACTTCCTTGTAATTCGATGCCATCTGGACGATGCTTACGAGGTGTCTGTACGGAACCTGAAGCGGGAGTTTCTCCGGAATGTGGTTGTGCTGCGCGAGGACGTACGCCCTGACGCTGTTGTCTTCGGAGTCCTGCCACTCTTTCTGGAAGTATTTGACCTCCATGCGGTCGTATTCGTCCGCGATGTCCAGTATTCCCATTCCGGAATCGTAGTCTATGCATCTCGAGGGGAGAACCCTCAGGAACAGATAGTTGAGGACCTCGGGAGGAGTCATCATTATGGCGTCGAGGCCGGTGACGGGGCATCCCAGGGATTTGTGCATCTGTCCGACGCCTTTGAGCTGCACGAATTCGTAGGGTATCGGATACGGGGCCTTTCCGCCGTAGATCTCGGTTACGATCCTCTTTCCGGAGTCGTAGGATCCTCCGGCGGCGGCGTGATCCTTTCCGAAAGGCTCGGCGGACGTTCCGAAGATCACCCACTTGGCGGGCCATTCCAGCCTCCATGTGAGCTTCCCCTCTCCGGATCTCACGTCGCATATGCCGTGATATCCGCAGGAACACTCGTATTCCACGGTCGGATACTTGTAAGTGTCGAAGAGAGGGCGGGTGAACCTTCCGCAGCGCTGGCACAGGGGGTTGTAGGGTGCGTAATTCTCATCCGCTTCCTTTCCGGTAACCTCGTGAAGGATGTCAATGACCTCTTTCCTTTTGGTAAACGTTTTATCGATGCACTGGGCGAACGCACCTCTCTCATACAGCTCGTGGGTCCATATGACTTCGCAGTTTACCTCCAGAGACCTGACCGCGTCCAGGAAAGGCTGGACGAAATGATGGGCGTAGTTGCGGTGCTTTCCGCAAGGACAGGGTATTCTGGATATGGGCATGCCTACGTACTTCTCGTATTCCTCCGGAAGAAAATCATATCTTTTTCTGAGAGGATCGAAGGAATCGATGAGATAAATCAGTCTCACTTCTTTGCCGAGCGCCTCGACCGCGCTGCGCACGGATTCCCCGGTAATCGCTTCCCTGAGGCTCCCGACGTGGATGATGCCGGTGGGACTGATCCCCGTAGCGATCAGCGGACGCTCGCAGTTCTTCGCCAAATCCTCTGCTATCACTTCTGCCCAATGCATAAAATCAGCCTGGTTTGATCTGCATCAGATAAATGATACTTTCGGTAATTCCCGGAATTTCCCGACAAAATATTATATAATGTTCCGCGGATGGGGCATCATGGCAAAGAAAACAGACACGGGCTTCCAGTCCTCTGCCGGTCTTATGAGGTACTTCGATACCGAAGACGATAAAGGTATCAAAATCAGCCCCAGAACCGTAATAGGCATCGCCATTGCCGCAATTGTAATTGTTCTGCTCGTCAACACGCTGGCCCCTCTCTGAGAGACCGTCTCCCGCCGGGGCTCAAACGATTTACTTTTTAATGTATCAGTCTGCACTCTGAACCGGTTCCCGCAATTGCGGTTCTCTTGTTTCTGAAAATAAGAAAGAAAAAGGGGTTTCCCCCGGTTTGTTCAGATTTTATCGTCTTCGAGGATGGTGTACTCTTCCGCATACTTCTTTCTGAATAGTTTGGAAAGAAACGGAGGCGCGATTATAGTCGTCATGACGGACATCAGCACCACTACGGCGTAGAGATCGGACGACATGGCGCCGCTGGCGAGACCTATCGAAGCGACGATGATACCGACTTCTCCTCTGGGCATCATTCCGACTCCGATGATGTTCATTCCGGTGCGGTCCAGTTCTTTATCCGCCATTTTGGCCCCGAATCCGCATCCGATGTATTTGGT
>JAEEKU010000098.1 GCA_016282555.1 Methanomassiliicoccaceae archaeon | reverse complement strand
GTTCCGTACGGGGATCTGATCGGCAGAGTCTATGCCGAAGTCCTGGGAGTAAAAACAGTCTGCGCCGACGTTTCGGGCGTTTCGGGGGAGTTCAGGCAGCCGGATATGAGAGTGCTGTACGGAACGGACACCGAATCCGTCCGTCTGGAGAACGGGATCTATTACAGGTTCGACGTGACGGAGGTGATGTTCGCGTCCGGGAACACCGCGGAAAGGATGCGCATGAGGAATCTGGACTGCCGCGGGGAGACCGTGGTCGACATGTTCGCGGGAATAGGCTATTTCACCCTCCCTCTTGCTAAATTCTCCGGCGCGGGAAGGGTATTCGCCTGCGAGAAGAACCCGGATTCGTACAAGTTCCTGATCCGCAACATAAAGGATAACCGCGTCTCGGACACGGTGATCCCCATGCTCGGGGACTGCAGGAGCATTCCCGGAAGGGCGTTCGCCGACCGTATTCTGATGGGATACGTCCAGAAGACCTCGGGTTTTGTTCCTTATGCCCTGAGGATGCTGAAACCCGGGGGAATAATCCACTATCACGATACTTTTTACACCGGAGAGTACGAGACCCGCATCGCGGAGATTTTCGACGGATGCTGCGGGAGGGACGGCTACGAAATCCTGTCTCTGAGAGAGGTGAAGTCTTTCGCGCCGTCCGTTTCCCATTACGTCGCCGATATCAGAGCTGGATCTTTTCCCCGGAACTGCTCGCGATGAGGAACGTGCCCATAGCGTCGGCGTAGCCTTTGGCATCGCTGTTCACAACGCTTCTGGCGAACGGGACGAGGTAGTCGGCGAGACTCTTCTCGGACGGCGAGAGCCTGAAAGGCAGCTCCTTTTCCCCGCAAGCCATGAGGAACGACGCTTCGACGGAGCGGATCTTGCTGTCTCTGAGGCCTTTGGACTCCGCGGTCTTCCTGAGCATTTCCATTCCGCCCGCCTTGTACGCCTTGGCGAGCCTGTCCGCGGCGGAGGTCACCGGGCCCGGTCTCTTGAACTCCGGGAGGGCGGCGGAGACGTCGGCGGTCACGAATCTCGAATATGCCTCCATGAGAACCGGAAGCGGCTGGCTGTGGGAGACGTCCCCCATGGATTCCGCCGTCTTCATATCCGTGTGAGCGGCTATCAGCTCCTTCCAGTCGTTCTCCCATATAGCGTTCAGAGCCTCCGACGCTTTGGGATTCTTGACGGCTATAGCTCTGGGGTGCTCGGCGAGGAAGCTGCGGAGGGTCTCGATCTCATGCTCGTCGCCGCTCAGGGCGGAGATGAACTCCTCGAGGGAGTCGCCGTAGTTTTTGGAGCCGATGATGAATGCCGATACGTCCCCCTCCTTGAAATCGCCTATCTTGGATCTCTTTACGGAGGAGATCAGGAGGGCGTCGGTCAGCAGCCCGACCATGTACTTTTTGAGATTCTCTCCGGCAACCTCTTCCAGATCCTTCTCGCCGGGCTTATGGTACTTATGCTTCACATTAACCGTGATATCGTCAAGAGGGTCGGCCGCGGACATTCTCGAGACTATGTACGCCAGAGTCGATACGCTCTTGGCGCAGTTCTCGCAGATGCGGATAGTTTTGTTGAGAGATTTCACGGTGATCTCCAGAATCGCGGGGGCGTCGTGTCCGCACGAATATCCCTCTCCGGGGAAATTGTAGGGGGATTCCGAGAAAGTATCCTCCAGATATCCCTCGGGCATGTTGGGGGTATCCGAACATACGACGTCGTCTCCGAACGAATAGAGGTGCAGCTTGTTCTTCTTCACGGTGTCGTTGTAGAGGAACATCCTGAGTTTGGGATCGTCGAAGTACTGGCATCCGATCAGTTTGTCGGCCTTGACGGTTCCTCTCACTGCGTAGGATATCGGATCTCCCCCGGGGAGTTTGGCCGTGGCGAGAAGGGGAATCGATCCCGCCGCGCTCAGCGAAACCGTTCCGGCATAGGCGCGGACAATGTCGTCCCCTCCGAATCTGGATGCCTCTTTGATAAGGGCGTCCGGATTGTCTATTATCTTGCGGAGTCCGTCGATGCTTTTGAAAGTCTTGTCGAACACGCATTTTCTGCAGCTGCCGGCGCAGGCCGGTCTCAGCATTCCGGGATTTTCGGCGAGCAGAGCCGAACGCTCCAGGAGCTGGTCCTCAAGCCTTTTCGATGTATGTTTTACGCCGCGCATCCTCAGGCGTTTCTTATCTGCCATGATAAGAGGATTAGCAACCGTATAATAAAGACGTTCCCGAAGTTCCCTCCGTTTTCCGGCCGTTTCACCGCAGAAGATATGTTCTGCCGCGTCATCGGGGATCCGATGCCTGAACCAGGGTTCGAGATGAGTGTCCGGGAATTCCTCGCCAGACCGCCGTTTTTCTACCGGAATATTAAAAAAGAGCATCTGGAGCTGTTTTCCGCCGCTCTTACCCATGACAGCTACGCGTACGAAGCCGCCGACGGGGATCCCCCGAGAGCCGTCGAATCCTACGAGAGGCTGGAATTTCTCGGCGACGCGGTTCTGGAGCTGGCGGTATGCGAATACGTTTATTCGTCTACCGATCTGAGAGAGGGAAAGATGACCGATTTCAAGCAGAGCAGGGTTTCCAATCATATGATCTCCGAAAGGATCCTGTCGTACGGCCTGGATATCGATTCCCGCATGAGAGTGGGCAACGGTCACGTTTCGGACGGGAAAAACAGAATCGAGGAGAATATGAGATCGGATTCCTTCGAGGCTCTCCTAGGAGCGATATACGTTTCTTACGGATTGGATGAATCTAAACGCATCATAAACGAAATAATATTGCATGATAAATGTAATTATTATCAGCAGAGTACATAATATCGGATTATAATATAACGGATGTTTCTTCCATAATTACGTTTAATGTACCGCTAATATTATAAACCAAATAAGTAGTAACCTTTGATATGTCATTCTTAAGCGACACCAAAACCGCTGGATGGGCACTCCTTATTCTGGGAATCATCAATCTGATTGGTGCTCTCGCAGTACTTGTGGGTGCTTTTGACGGCGGCATCGTAGTCTCCGAGATTGTCGTGGCTATCGGTGCTATCATCATGGCGGTTTTGTACTTCAGGTTCGGAGTCTCCGTTAAGAACGGCGACATCCCTAAAAAAATCGACATTCTTGCATACTTCGTCAGGCTTGCAGGAATCGGATCCATCGTTTCCGCCATATTCAACTTCTGGAACAACTGGGAAGTTTCCGGCGGAGTCACCGCGATCGTTTCGCTCATCATCGGAATCATCGTCGGTCTCATCATCCTCGCTATCTCTGCCAGGATCAACGATGGAAAGCAGGACACCCTCGACAAGATCATCTGGATCATCCTCGTGATTCTGTTCATCCTCGAGATCATCGGAGACGTCATGGGTATCATCGGTATCTTCACCGCCAGCCTTTCCCTCGACCTCTCCATACTGACTATCGTAGTCCTCCCCATCGTGAACCTCATTATCGCAATCTTCATGATCTGCCTCCTCTTCGACAGCGATGTCAAGAGAGAGATGAACATGTGATTGCCCGGAAAAAGGTCACATAAAACCCTTTACCCAAACCTCTTCCTTTTCCGTTTGTTATTTAACCGTTGATACGGATTCTCGTCATGTGTCAGAAACAGTCAGAGAAACGGCAGACCGGATTTCCGATATGACCATCCGCGGCGCGGGACGCATAGCGCGCGCCGGAGCCTCGGCCATGGGTAAATTTGCAGAAGAGTACGGGGGCGGTTCCCTGGAGGATTTCCTGAGGGATCTGGATGCCGCCTCGCAGGTCCTCATAAGTTCGAGACCCACCGCGGTCTCCCTCTGGAACGGGGTCCGCGCTTCTATGAAGGGCGCGGCGGACGCTCCGGATCTGAGCTCCGCGAAAAGCATCGTGTCCGGAAACGCCCGCAGATTCGTCGAATCGTCCCTTTCCGCCGCGGAGACCATCG
>JAEEKU010000097.1 GCA_016282555.1 Methanomassiliicoccaceae archaeon | reverse complement strand
TCGGCTGCGTCCTCGGAGTAATGGCATCCATCAACCACTGCGTTACGATGGTTTTCTGCGAGGTTTTCGATCCCGTCAAGGTGATGACTTCTATAGAGACAGAGCGCTGCACCTCGGTTTACGGCGTTCCGACGATGTTCATCAGCATGCTTAATCACAAACTCTTCAGCAAATTTGATTTTTCATCGCTGAGAACAGGAATCATGGCCGGTTCTCCGTGTCCCGTAAAGTCCATGGAGGAGGTAGTGGAAAAAATGAACATGAGGGAGATAACGATAGTCTACGGGCTTACGGAGAGTTCTCCCGGAATGACGCAGTCCACTTACGACGAGCCTTCTCTGGAAAAGAAATGCACTTCCGTCGGAAAAAGGCTTCAGGGAATCGATACCGTCATACTCGATCCGGATACATACGAGCCGTGTCCTGACGGGGTAATCGGGGAGTTCTGCTGCAAGGGCTACAACGTGATGAAAGGTTATTATAAAATGCCTGAAGAAACTGCCAAAATCATCGATAAAAACGGGTATCTCCACTCCGGAGATCTGGGATACAGGGATTCCGACGGGTACTTCTACGTGACGGGCAGGATCAAAGACATGATTATCCGCGGCGGAGAGAACGTTTATCCGAAAGAAGTCGAAGATTTCCTTTACAAATGCCCCGGAGTGAGGGATGTTCAGGTCGTCGGCGTTCCCAGTAAAAAATACGGGGAGCAGGTTGCGGCTTTCGTCATCCGCGACGAGAATTCCGATCTGACCGATCAGGATATATTCGATTACTGCAAAGGCCAGATAGCCTGGTACAAATCCCCCAAGTTCGTGGAATTCGTCGATGAGTTTCCCATGAACGCTGCCGGAAAAATCAAGAAGTTCGTTCTCCGCGACATGGCCCGCGAACTCTGGCCGGACGCGTGAATCCGTACCGTTTTCCCGGACGGAAAAAAAACAAAAACGGGGGAATGCTCCCCCGCGATATTTTCAGAAAAGAAGCGTTTTGCTGCTGTCAGCGTTTACGATTTCGGCGGTGTCGTTCTCAAGCGTGAAGAATCCGAAGTCCCAGCCGTTGTCGATGTACATCTGAGCGATTTCCGGCATAGCCATGCCCACGGTCATGTAGAGCCTGGGGTTTTCGCTGAATACCGCTTCTCCGTCCCAACGGAGGAAACCGTCGCCGTCTCTTGCCAGAATCTCGCACTTGGGGTTCTTCTTGAGCTGGCAGTACACCTCTTTGAAGGTTCCGACGGCGAAGTAGATCTTTCCGTCGAAAATCGTCTTGAATCCGAGAAGCCTCATTCTGGGTTTTCCTTCCGTTTCGGTCGCGAGGACGAACGATCCGGCTTTGTCCAGAATATCGTTGATCAGTTCCATGGCATCGACTTCGACCGTAAGGGGCTCGATAAGCTGGCTGATCCATTCTTTCTCCTCATCGGAAACTTTGCCGTCCACGGCGCAAGCCATCAGGCAGAGGAGTACGATGTCGTCTTTTATCTCGGGGGAGACAAGGCCGACTATGTCCGCCATGGTGTCAGCGATTTCCTCGATCTCCGAGGGGTCGTCGAGTTCCATGTCTTTGAACATTTTAACGGCCTCTTCGTAGTTTACATCATGTCCGGCGGATTCGTCGAACAGGGGTTTGATGAGATCGAATTCCTCTTTGGTCAGCTTTCCGTCGGCTGATACGGAGGCAAGCAGGAAGTTGAGGTACGCTGCGACGGCGTTCTCTACGCCGGTGATCGAAGTCAGGGAGTTAACGACGTCGTTGGACAGCCTGTTGAAGGTTACCGCAAAAGTCTCTTTGTCGAGGTTTTCCATTTTTGTGCAAAGTTCGTCAAAACTGCTCATGAGCACGTATCGGTACTTTCAGTTTTATAACTATCTCCGTGTTACTCCGGCTTGCTTTTTGTTTTTTTACCTGGAACAAACTGCTTTATAATCTCAGCGGCTCTTGCCGGATCTTTCTTCACGCCCTTTCCCGCCGAGTATGCTTTCGAAAGGCGTTTGGCAGCGCCCAGATTGGTTTTCGCATGGGGCTCGACTACGTTTATCATCTTTTTGTAGGAATCCTCCGTTCCGAGCTCCCAGTACAGATCGAATAAAGCCAGATCCGCTTTGACTCCGCCGGATTTCAGAAGCCATTTCTCCGCTTCGGCGAGGTTCTTCTCCACGCCCTAGCCGCCCTTGTACGCGTATCCGAGCCTGAGCATCGCCCCGCTGCTGGAAGATGAGAGGGGAGTCACGGCTTCGATCATTTCCGCGTATGCCTCCTCCGTCCCGGTTTCGCAAAGGACGTCGAACAGTTTCAGGCGGGAGGTTTTAACCTTCTTTCTGACAGCTTTCCTCAGCCATTCCGCGGAGCGTCCGAGATCCTTCCCCACGCCCTTTCCCTCGCAGAAAGCCGTGCCCATTCTCTCTTCGTAGATGCCTATACCAGCTTCTGCAAGCGGTTTTATCAGTTCTACCGCTTCCCTGCATGAGTCTTCCGTCCCTATCTTCCATAGCAGATCGAACAGTTCGGCCGACCAGTTTTTGTTGCACTGGCAGGCTTTCCTCATCCATTCCGCGGATTTGACCAGACTTCTGGGATAACTTCCGGCACCGAATCTGTATAGGCGCGATAAGGACACGACCTTAGCTTCGTAATCCTCGTCGGATAACGATTCTGTTACGCGGACGGCCTCTTCGGGATCCGTTTTTATCAGACGATAGACGCGCTTTACCGCGTTGCTGACGCTGGATCTCTGCGCCATTCTTATCTCATTCATCAGCGCCGCGCATTCCAGGTATCTTATGTCGATCTCCCTGTAGTCGGGATTGCCGGTTTTCGTGATGTAATCGATGACATCTAAGGCATATCTGTAGAACTCGGTCACGTAATGGACTCTGGCGGGTCCCCACCTGTGGAAGTCATCAGAAAGAACGTCAAACGGGCACTTGATATAATAACAGCCGGTTTTTTTGATGAATTCGTTGTTCAGCCTCATTATTTTGGAGTTCTGCAGTCTCGATTCTCCCTCCCATTCATGGATCTCCCCGGATTCATTCAGTCTGTATGAAGACTCGAGCGTTTCTACCAGTATGATTTTGTTTCCGTACCGTTCTTTGAGAAAAGTCGCGAGAGGATCCATATATTTTATGCACGTCTCCATTGAAAACGGTATTTCCTCAAGTTCGTACTTCTTCCCTTTTTTGTCCAGCGCGCTTTTCAGAAGATTGAGGAACTCATCCGTGTGGGCTGAGAACGATTCTCTTTTTCCGTCTTCGAATACCGCTTCGTAATGCCTGTATGTCGCCGAACGCAGATCTACGATGATCCATTCGCTTCCGGTGGAACGAAGGCCGTCCAGTATGCGTTTGTTGTATTCGTTGCACATGCTTTTTTTAAGGAAGTTCGGAGAATCTCCGGACATCTCGGACGGAAGCACGTCTTCTGTTTCGTGAGCGGAAAACTGAGGTATGTACGAGTGCCCGCCGACGTAATATCCTATGCTGTATCCCCTGTCCTGATTCATGGAGAATATATCTCTGGAGACGCAGCATCCCCAGATGTCCACAGACGGGCATTCGTTACTGTCCATAGGTGATGATAAGTCACGACTTATAAAACGGCTTTGAAAAACCGGTTCTGAAAACATGTCAAAAAGATAATTAATTACCGGTTATCGAATAATATTTTTATATCAGCGTGTTTATTTTCCTCTATGTTCGAACAGGTTTGGAAGAGTTATATCTCCAAACAAAATCTTGATAGCGTGCGCATCTGCCCGATATGCGATTATATCGGCAGATTTGAATCCAACGGCGGAGAGAACGGAGTCATCTGTCCGCAGTGCAAGTCCCGCGAGAGAGACAGGCTCTACTGGATGTATATCTCCAAAGACAATTATCTCAGCAAGAGACGTTTTATCTACCATGTCAACCCGGATCCGGCGACCAAAACCAGGATGAAGGATTTCAGCAGCGTTCACTATAAATCTCTGGGTCTCAACAACATAGCGGTTTCTGGTCCGGAAAAAGCAGATTTGTTCATCGCCAATTACATGCTAAACAGGGTGGATGATATAGACAGCGTTCTGGATACGATTCATTCCTGTCTTTCCGGGAACGGGGTTCTCATGGCGAGTCTTTTCTTCTCCAAAGAGGGCACGGATCTATCATCCAATCCGCGCAAGTACACTTTCCCCGATTACAAGGCCAAACTCGAGGAGAAGGGCTTCTTGGTATCCTTGATAACCGGAGAGGAGTTGTGCGGGAGTTTTCTCGCCTTCGTGTGCGGGATAAGGCCGTCGGACGCGATAGTGATCGCCAGACCCGTGAAGGATTAAAGATCTGATCGGCTCTTGTGCTTTTCAGAGTCCCTTTTGCGGATTGAAACTCTTTTAATTTTCCCGCTTATGGATTTGGGAAGCTCTTTCACGAACTCGACCGCTCTCGGGTATTTGTAGGGGGCGGTGTTGTGCTTGATGTAATCCTGGATCTCCTTTTTCAGATCGTCCGACGGAACGAATCCTTCTCTGAGGAC
>JAEEKU010000096.1 GCA_016282555.1 Methanomassiliicoccaceae archaeon | reverse complement strand
GAATGAACGGCACCGACGTTCCCTTCGACAGAAGCGTCACGGTCGTCGACATGTTCAGAAAGCAGGCGAAAGAGCACCCGGACAATACGGCGGCGGTTTATCTGGACGATTCGGTGACGTACTCCGGGCTCGATCGGACGACCGATTATCTGGCGGAGTACATCCATGAGAAGGGAATCGGCAGAGGGGATTTCGTCGCCGTTCTCGTCCCCAGATCGCTGGATATGGTGATCGCCGCCGAGGGAGTGATCAAATCCGGAGCCGCCTACCAGCCTCTGGATCCGACTTATCCGGAGGAGCGCCTGCTGTTTATGATGCAGGACGCCGGAGTGAGGCTTCTCATAGCCGACAGAGAACTGAGGGATCTGGTCAAAGGCTATTCCGGAGACGTCCTGTTCACGGACGAGATCGGAGATCTGTGCGAAGGGGAGAGACCGGACGTCTCCGGACTGTCTCCCTCGCAGGACGACGCGTTCATAATACTGTACACGTCCGGAACCACCGGAACGCCCAAAGGCTGCGTTCTCGAGCACAAAAACATAGCCGCGTTCCTGAACTGGATGATCCCGGAGGTAAAAATGGACTGCAGGTCCAGATACGCGTCCTACGCGAGCTACGGGTTCGACGCCTGCATGATGGATATCCATTCGTCTCTGTCCTCCGGCGCCGCGGTTTACATAATCCCGGACGATATGCGCAAGGATCTGGCCGAAGTCGACAGATACTTCATCAGCAACGGAATCACCCACGGATTCATGACGACCCAGATGGGAAGAATGTTCATGGAGATGACGAAATGCAGATCTCTGAAGGCGTTCATGACCGGAGGGGAGAAGCTCGTCCCGCTGAATCCCCCTGACTGGCTGGACTTTTACAACATATACGGGCCCACCGAGTGCACGGTCTGCGTGACCACGTTCAAGGTCAGGGACGACAGCCCTCTTCTGCCCATAGGCGTCCCGAACACCAACATAAGGCTGTACGTTCTGGACAAAAGCGACAGGATAGTGCCTGTAGGCTGCTGCGGGGAATTATGCATAAGCGGGCCGCAGGTCTTCAGGGAGTATCTGAACAACCCGGAGAAAACCGCCAGAACCGTGGTCAGGAACCCGTACTCCGGAGAGAAGGATCACGACCGCCTCTACAGGACCGGGGACGTGGTGCGCCTGCTTCCGGACGGAAACATCGATTACATAGGCCGCCGGGACGGAATGGTCAAAGTCCGCGGGTTCAGGATAGAGCTGAGCGAGGTGGAAGGCGCAATACGGGAATTCCCCGGGATCAAGGACGCTACGGTGAAAGCCTTCGACGACCCCGCCGGAGGAAAGTCCGTCACCGCGTACGTGGTATCGGATCACACCGTCGACTTCAGACTGCTGGCGGATTTCATCGCCGGGACCAAGCCTCCGTACATGGTTCCGGCGCACTTCATCCAGCTGGACTCGATTCCCATGACGGTCAACGGAAAAGTCGACAAGAGGAAACTGCCGGAGCCGTCGCCGGAGCCGGAGAGAGCCGGGCGCGAGCCTTCCGATCCGGTCGAAACGCAGCTCTGCCGCATATTCGCGGAGGTTCTCGGACTGAAAAAAGTATACGCGGACGACGACTTCTTCAAAATCGGAGGAACATCGATATCAGCATCCAAACTGGTTCTGAACTGCATGAACTCCGGCTTCCCGATCGTGTACAAGAACGTGTTCGACAACCCCACGCCGGAAGGGCTGGCGAGATTCATATCGTCGCTCAGCAGCGGCGGGACGAAGGAAGAGAAGAGGGAGCGCATCGACGAGAGCCCTCTGTCCTGCAACACCGAGGAGATGCTCGACGGCATCAGCACCCACATCCCGCGCAGGATACTGCTCACCGGAGGCACCGGATATCTGGGATCCCACGTGCTGTTCGAACTGCTGAGAAGGAACGCGAAGAAGATCTACTGTCTGGTGAGAAGCGGCCGCGGGCAGTCCTCGGAGGAGAGGCTGAGATCCGTGTTCATGTACTACTTCGGCGGAATGATCGGAGAGGACGCTCTTGACCGGATTACCGTAATAGACGGAGACGTCACGAATCAGAACCTGGCGGAGCTTCTGGGAGACTGCGAGTTCGACACGATAATCAACTGCGCCGCCGTCGTCAAGCATTTCGCCGCCGACGATTCAATCGAGAGGGTCAACGTGGGAGGGGTGGAGAACCTTATCAGAACCGCGAAAGAGAAAGGCGCGGTGCTGGTGCAGATCTCCACGGAGAGCGTGGCCGGGGAATCGGTGAACGGAAGCATTCCGGAGGACAAGCGGATGAAGGAGACGGAACTGGACTTCGGCCAGAACCTGGACAACAAATACGCTCACTCCAAGTTCATGGCGGAGAAAGCTATCATATCCGCCATGTCAGAAGGGCTGAGCGCCAAGATCATCCGCGTCGGGAACCTCATGAGCCGCGACAGCGACGGAGAGTTCCAGATCAATTTCAACACCAATTCGTTCATGAAGCAGATGAAATCCTACGTCAAACTGGGATTCTTCTCCGTCACCGACATGGACACGGAAGTCGAGTTCTCGCCCATAGACATGGTAGCCAGGGCCGTCGTGGTTCTGGCCGGGACCCCCGAGAAGTTCACTGTGTTCCACGTGAACAACTGCCACAAGGTGCATATGGCCAACGTCCTGAAGGTCATGAGGGACAACGGCATGCCGGTGGAGGTGGTGTCCAGAAGAGTCTTCGAACAGAGATTCGCCGAGGCTCTGAAGGACGAGTCCAAAGGCGAGTACGTGTCGGGGCTGATCAGCTATCTCGGCAACGCGGGAGAGTCCAGGCGGTTCGTGGCCGCCGACGAGACGTACACCGTCAGGGCGCTGTACAGACTGGGATTCTCCTGGCCGATAATTACGGAAGAATACATCGATAAAGCGTTCAAGGTTCTGAAAGCTATGAGATTCTTTAAGTGAAAAAACGGGTGACGATATGGATGTCCGCAGCCGCTTAACCGGCAGAAAGATCGCTCTTATCGCCGTCACTGCAGCGGTAGCGGTGATCCTGTCGTCGCTGGTTTTCGTTTTCCCGGATCGCAACGGACAGATGCGCCTGGATCTGGCTCCGGGAGACTTCTACATTCTTGATTCGGACAGATACACCATGCTGTACGAAATCGAGGAAATCACGGAAGAGGGACTGTCGGTCTCGGTCGTAAGCTACGAAAAAATGACGGAGAGGCGCACCGATATGAAAACAATAATGACCGAAACCGAATTCCTGAACCGGGTCTACTTCTCCGAAAAGATGCGCCAGGATTCGGTGTTCATCCGCGCGGTCTCCCTCAGAACCGAATTCGGCTACGAGTTCTGCAAAATCTACAACCTGGGGATGAACGTATTCGACGTCGGAGAGTATAACGTGATCTATCGCTCCGGGATCGGGGGAGTTTTCTGGATGCTGGTCTCCACGTCCCTCATCTACGGCCACGAGAGCACCATACAGGACAGCGGATACGAATATTTGAGAGCGGAGGAAGCGGAATGAATACCGGGGTCAGAGCGATTTCTTTTCCCGGAAGCGAAGAGAAGCCGAACCGCACCGCGGCCCTCGTATGCGCCGCCCTGTCGGTTTTTCTGCTGGCCTACGTCGCGATGGTCAGGATGAACATGATCGAGGATACGAACCACTCCTGGACGTACGCTTCCACTCTGATCTGCTCGGTGATTCTGATGTCCGCAGTGATCCTTTACGCCGTTTCCGACGGAAAGAGCTGGTGGGTCAGATACGTCCTTATGTCGTCGATCATGATCACGGCCCTGATCTTCTGCGTCATCATGACCAGCAGCTATCTGGTGTTCGTGCTGCCGATGATCCTGTGCATCCTGTACTACAACAAGGAGTTCTCCATTCTGATGTCGGTGATATGCGGCGCGCTGATGCTGCTGGAGCCCGTGCTGTCGTATTACGCCGACAAAGTGAACCTGAACTACGTGGATCTCATCGGAGAGAGCAGCGGCACGGTCATGATATCAGGATGGGGATGGGACAGCATCGAATTCCAGCTGGTCAACTACACCGTTCCGTGCATGGTCATTTTCATCTCGATATCCATGCTGGCGATATGGCTTACCCATTCCGGTTTCGAAAATATCATGAGATACAACGAGACCGCCCTGAGAAAAGCCGCCATCGATAAGGAGCTGGCTATCGCGTCCGATATCCAGAGGGGAATGCTTCCCGGAGAGATTCCCGGCAAGGGAGATTTCAGCATCTCCGCCAGAATGCTCACCGCCAGGTCCGTCGGGGGCGATTTCTACGATTTCCTCAAAGCGGACGATACCCACGTGGCTCTGGTGATCGCGGACGTCTCCGGCAAAGGAACGCCGGCGGCCCTGTTCATGGCCAGCGCCAAATCGGCTCTCCGCAGCAATCTGGCCAACGGGCTGCAGCCGGACATGGTGATGAAGAAGACCAACCAGATCCTGTGCGATTCCAACCGCGAGAAGCTGTTCGTCACCTCGTGGCTCGGGATAATAGATCTGGAAACGGGCAGGATGTCGTACGTGAACGCCGGGCATAACCCTCCCTTCCTGATACGCGGGGGGAAGGCGGAGAAGCTGATCGATCCGCCGAACTTCATTCTGGGCAGAAAGAAGAGGGCCGAATACAAGGAGCACAGGATAACGCTGCAGCCGGGAGACGTGCTGTTCCTGTACACGGACGGGGTCACGGAGGCGGTCGGAGCGGATAAAAAGATGTTCGGCGAGTCCAGACTGCAGGATCTGCTCTCCGGAGCCGGAGAAGACGCCGGCGGCATCATAGAAACCGTGGATTCCGAGATCAGGAAATTCGTCGGAGACGTGGAGAGATCGGACGACATAACCATGGTCACCTTCGCTTTGCACAGATACATGCGCGAAGAGCTGGAGTTCAGGGATTTCGTGCTGGACCGGGGCTCGTATGCCGCGGTCATGTCTCACATACGCGGGGCGCTGGAGTCGTCGAAATGCCCGGAGAACGTCATCAGGGATATCGAGGTATGCTCCTCGGAGATACTGGCCAACATCGACATGTACGCGTATCAGGAGAAGGGAGGGGAGCTGGGCGTCGCGGTATCTTTATCCGACCGCAAAGCCAAAGTCGTGTTCAGAGACAGGGGTCCGGAATACAACCCTCTGCTGAAAGACAATCCCGACGTGGAAATGAGGATAAAAGATCACAAAGTCGGCGGATTCGGGCTCTCTATAGTGAGAAAAATGATGGACGAAGTCATTTACTCCAGAGAGAACGGGTATAACGTACTTACGATAAAGAGAGGTTACTGATATTATGCAGATAGACAAGAAAATAGAGAACGGAACGCTGACGCTTACCCCCGCGGGAAGCATCGATTATGTGACCGCTCCCGAAATGGACGAGATCATAGAGGCGGAAGCGCCGTCGGTGAGATCGATAATCATCGATATGGCCGGCGTGCCGTATATCTCGTCGGCGGGACTGAGAACGATACTCAACGCGGACGAGCTGATGGAGGACAAGGACGGCATCAGGCTGAAAAACGTCAACAACGACGTGATGTCCATACTCCGGATGTCCGGATTCCTGGATACGCTGAACATCATCGGGCCGGAGTGACCCGCAAATCTTCGCGGCCCCCGCATCGGACGCCCGTCCTGTCGGAATCCCTTATCCTGAAGTATATCAGCACTACGATGACCGCCGCCGCGAGAGCGACGAAAATATGCTCGCTCATGGAGAGCGGGTTGGGAACGATCGCGATGATCGCCATATCTATAATGGCGACGACCACGTACGTGTTGATATCCAGAAACTTCATGAACATGCTGTTGCTGGCGACGGGATCGTTTCCCCTGGACGCCAGACGTCTGGCGTTCCCCGTGACCAGCCGGTCCAGGAACCTGATGTTGTCGACCAGATACTTCGTCGGCGGCATCAGGACTATGAAGTTAAGAATCACCAGCGCGAAGTCCCACAGATGGGTTCCTCCCCCGTACATATCGTCCAGTATAACGCTGGCCTCCGGAGCCGCTACGTAGAAAACCAGAGTGACCAGGGCGATCGCGAGGATGTTTATGTACGCGTGAGCCATGCTCTTGCGGAAACGCTTCTGGGTCTTCTTGGTCGCGATGCGGAAATTGTAGTACATCGCGTCCCTGTTGCCGTTGATTTTCCCGAAATATGCCAGCATCTTTTCGGGACACGCGGCCTTGCCGCGATCCCATAACTTCTCCGAATATCTGGAGAGAAGAGGCATGCATACCATCGACAGCAGGGCCGCCCCTATGATGGAGGAATAGAAAGCATCGTCCACCACGTGATAGTCCAGCGCCTCCTTCGATATGATGAACGCGAACTCTCCCATGGCGGTCATGCTCACGGCCGAAACGAATCCGAATCTGCCCTTCTCTCCGTTGAGCCAGAATCCCAGAAACACCGTCATCACCAGGAAACCGGCGAACATAAGATAGAAAAGGAGCATGGTGACGAGATTCTCGGAGAGCGTGGACAGACGGACCTCCATTCCCACCGATATGAAAAACATCGCCATGAACAGACTTTTCATGGGATCTACCGCGCCCTCGATGATCTCGCTGTCTCTGGAAGCGGAGATCAGAAGCCCGGCAAGGAAAGCGCCTATCGCCATAGACAGTCCCGCCACGGTAGAGATCCAGGCCATCAGGAAAGCGAAGCCGAGACAGACGACGAGCAGAACCTCTCTGGAGACGTTGCCGGCCACCCAGTTTATGAACGGAGGAAGGACTTTGAGACCGCCGACTATGCTGATCACCATGAAAGCCGCGATGGAGGTTATCAGCACCACCAGGCCGGAAACGTCCATGGAGGAACCGGCGAGAACCGGAGTGAGGGCGGACATCATGATAACCTGCCCTATGTCCTGCATGATGATTATCAGAATGATGATCTCCATGTGCTCCCTGGTGAACTTGTTCTGGGAAGTCATCACGCTCATGACGGCTGCCGTGCTGCATCCCGAAAGGACAGTTCCGAGAACGACGGACTGGATGAGCCCCATGCCCATGACGGTTCCCGATACGAATCCCAGCGCCACCGTCAGCGGCAGCTGGACCGCCGCTACCACGAAGGCGAATCTTCCGTTCTTGCGTATCTCGCTCAGATTTATCTCCAGCCCGATGCAGAACATCAGCAGGATAAGGCCGATATCCGAGAGCATCTCTATCGCGGACAGCCCCGGCTCCATGACCGACATCGTGTTGGCGATGACGATGCCGGCCGCGAGATATCCGATAAGCGGAGGCAGCTTGGCTTTATTGAAAACGATGGAGCACGCGCCGGCGAGAACCGTAAACAGCGCCAGACTCAGAAGAAAAAGAGACTCGTCCATCCGATTTCACGCAAACGAATCGTTCAGCGCCGTTATAGAATTGTCGGCGGACGCGGGGAAGCTGACGGCAACGGATATCTCATCGTTCGGGAGCGGGAAGCGCCCCGACGACCTCGTGCGGACGATACGGCTCCTCCAGGTATCTCACGTCATCCTTGCCGAGCCTCAGATTCACCGCCCCCAGCGCGCCCTCCAGATGCGAGATCCTGGAACCTCCCACAACGGGAGCCGCTACCCCCTTGGAGAAGAGCCACGCCAGAGAGACCTCCGCCATCGTAACCTCATAGCGGTCCGCCACCTCCTTGACGCGGGAGATGATCTCCATATCGTTCTCCTTTGCGCGGTCGTATTTGTCCCTGCGGACGCTGTCGGTCCGGCTTCTTTCGCTTCCAGTCTCCCATACGGGGTGAGCCAGATGACCGCTGGCCAGAGGGCTGTACGGTATCAGTGAGACGCCGTACTGCCTGCATACGGGAATCAGCTCCCTCTCGTCTTCGCGGTAAAGCAGATTGTAATGGTTCTGCATCGTGGAGAACCTGGCCCATCCGTGCTCATCGGCGCAGATCTGCATGTTATGGAACTGATAGCCGTACATGGCCGAGGCGCCTATCGCTCTCACCTTCCCGGATTCCACGAGTTCGTTGAGCGTCCCCATGGTCTCCTCTGCAGGCGTGCCGTAGTCGAAGCGGTGTATCTGGTACAGATCGAGGTAATCCGTCCCGAGACGCTGGAGAGTGCCGTCTATCTCCCTCAGGATCGCCCTGCGGCTCAGCTTCCCCTCGTTGAAATAAACCTTCGACGCCAGTATGACGTCTTCTCTCGCTATTTCAAGCTCCTTCAGAGCCCTTCCTATGAACTTCTCGCTGGTTCCGCGGGAATAGCCGTTCGCCGTGTCTATGAAATTGATGCCGGTGCCGTACGCGTAAGCGATCATCTCCCTGGACGACTCATAGTCCAGAGTCCATTGGTGGAAATCCTCCGATCTCTCGCCGAATGACATACCGCCCAGACACAGGCGGGACGCCTTCATCCCGGTTCTCCCCAGTTCGATGTACTGCATTTCTTCTCGCCCTTTATCCG
>JAEEKU010000095.1 GCA_016282555.1 Methanomassiliicoccaceae archaeon | reverse complement strand
TCCTGAAATTCGTGATCAGATAAACGTTTCTGTCGCGGATTCCGATCTCCGACGCTATCGTATCGGCTCCCGCCACCGCCATGGTGGAAATGAAAGCCGTATAGAACACGGCCGGTTCCAGAGGATACAGGAAATTCACGAACACGACGATGCAGGGCGGAAGACCTACCCCGAGAACGTTCTTCCAGGTGCGCTCCCCGTTTCTGCCCTCCTGAAGGCCGGCCTTCTTCTTCTCTGAGAGTTTGGAAGCGGTCGCGGCGAAACCGGCGAACGTGAAAACCGTAAGCAGCGCGAACGCGTTGAGCGAACCGAATATCCCTACGGCCGATCCTATGGCGAAAGAAGCGGCGGCTCCATCCGCCGTGAGAGCCTTCATCTTGTAAGCGGCCAAGGACAGCAGGGCCGAAACGACTGCGGCGACTGCCGCCAGTTCCATGGCATCCATGGAAGTTCATCTGATTGTTATTATTAAACTATCGGTCAAATCAGCATCCCGAGGAGATCCGTCGCGTACTTTATGCACAGCGCCCGGTCCTCGAGCGGGAAAAACATAACCTTTCCCTGCGGGTACAAAGTGGTTTCCAGCCCGTTCCATTGGAACACCAGCATCATTTCGTCCTGCTGCTGTATGCGGATCCCCGCCTTTTCCAGAGCAGCGGCGGCGGCGGGAAGATCCAGCTCTGCCGCTTCGGCGGGAATCGCCATGAACGATTTTCCGCCGCACAGACGGGCCGTCGTGAACCTCATTTTATTTTCTCCAGAAGCTCGGAGGCCCTGGAGCGGAACGTCTCCAGATCGGAATCGTTGATTATCATGTGCTCGGAAAGAGCGATCACGCTCCCTATGCCCCAGTCCAGCTCCCTCTGGTCCCTGGCGTCGAACTCCTCCTCGTTTTTAGGAGCGTCCTCGCGGTTTCTGGAGACGAGTCTGGAAAACCTCTCCGATCTGGGGGCGTGCACGGCCACTATCTCCGTGCTTCCCAGCACTCTTCTGAACGAGCGGACCTCGTCCATGCTCCTGCAGCCGTCTATGAGAAACAGATCGCCCTCCACCTCCTCGACGGATCTGGCCGCCCAGACGTCCGCGCCGAAGAGTTTCCTCTCCTCCGACGCGAATTCTCCTACGGAGATGCCTCTGCTTTCGGAACTTGAGAGGGCATAATATTTCCTGACCACGTCGCCCATCCTCACGAACCCGTACCCCATGGAGCGGGCCACGTTGAGAAGCTCTTCCTTGCCGGCGCCCGGCATTCCCGCGACTATGAGAAGCTTCATGGTATCACAGCAGATTGTCGGAAACGTTCAGGAGAATCCTGTCGCAGTAGCAGCACCTTATCTCCACCGGGTTCCTCCTGATGACGGTGAACTCCGTGAGAATGGGCTCCCCCTTGTTGGTGATGCAGTTCGGATTGCTGCACCTGGCCAGACCGACGACTTTCTCCCCTAGCCTGACCGGGTATTTTTCGGCGACGTAATAATCCCTGATTATCGAAATCGTCGCCTCCGGAGCGATGAGCGCGATTTTATCCACGGATCTGGAATCTAATTCCCGGTCCTCTATCTTGATTATGTCCTTCCACTGCGCCCCTTTGCTCGATGCCACGTGCATCCCTATGCTTATGCAGGAATCTATGTTGCTCTCATTGACCTTCAGAATCTTCATCACGTTCAGCGCCTGCCCGCAGCGGATGTGATCTATGACTGTTCCGTTCCTGATGGGAGCGAGTTTGACTTCTTTGATCTGATGCTGTTCCATCATCGGTATTCGCCTCCGAGTATTGCCCTAAGCAGAGCCATCCTGACCGGGACTCCGTTGAACGCCTGCTTGAAATATCTGGCATGGGGCGTGTCGTCCACTTCCGGCGCGATTTCCCCGACTCTCGGAAGCGGATGCATCACGATCATGTCGCTCTTGGCCTCCCTGAGAATGGCGTTGTCTATCCTGTATGTTCCGGCGACCTTGCTGTATTCGGCGGGATCCGGGAAGCGCTCCCTCTGGATCCTGGTGACGTAAAGGACATCGGCCTGGCTGATGGCGTCTTCGATATACTCCGTTTTCCTGGGACGGCATCCCTTCTCCTCCAGATTGGACACGATGTCGTCGGGCATCTGCAGCGTCTCCGGAGCGACCAGAGTGATCTTGGCTCCGAACATGGTGAGCGCGTCGGCCAGAGAATGGACCGTCCTTCCGTATTTCAGATCCCCGACAAGAACGACGCTGAGCCCGTCCAGGGTTCCTTTCGCCTCGCGCATCGTGAAAAGATCCAGAAGAGTCTGGGTAGGATGGGATCCGGCCCCGTCTCCGGCGTTGATCACCGGCCTCAGCGAGAATTTTGCTGCGAGTCTGGCTGCCCCCTCGTAGGGATGTCTGAGAACGATGAGATCGCAGTAGGCGTCGACCATTTTGATGGTGTCCGCGAGAGTCTCGCCCTTGGAGATGGAGGTCATGGACATTTCGGATACGTCTATGACGTTGCAGCCGAGTCTGTACGCGGCGCTCTCGAAAGACAATTTGGTGCGGGTGGAAGGTTCGAAAAACAGGTTTCCGAGTATTTTTCCGTCCAGTATACGCTCGGTCTTATCTCCCGAAGCATACGGAACCATCTTCTCCGATAGATCCAGTATGCTTTCGATCTGGTCCTTGGAAAAGTCCCTTATCGATACAACGTCCTTGTCGTGGAGGTCCATGTACAGTAATGGCGGATGCGGTTCTTAACACTTGGGTGAAATTTCCGGAAGCCTCCCGGGCCGGCGGAAACCGGCGGGATCGCGATGACTGTACAGATCGTCTCAGACGACCGGCGTCACGCGGAGCGTTCCGCAACCCTTATTATCACTTCGGCTGTCGAGAGTTCATGTTAGACGTCATTTCCCGTTCCCAGCGGGGAAGAATCTGCGAATACAGCAGAGGGGAGACCCGCATTTCCACCCCGTTCGCCATCGGAACCTGCAAGGACAGTCCAGTCAGCATCTCGTGCGGCGAAGAAGGGAGAGTCCTCGATTTCATGGGGACTAAGATAAGCCTCGACGGGAAGATCCTCCCCACCTCGTCCGGATGGGTCAGAACAGGATGCCGTTCCGAGAATGGGATCGCAGTTTTGAGACTTCCCGTGCCGGAGGACGCCGTTCTCGATCCGGACACTGAAGTCGTCGTGGTGCCGAACGGATACGAGCTCCGCCGCGACCCCAGAAAAACGGTAGAGAATATCATCAGGCTCAGAGAGATCTGCGGATTCGGAAGGCTTCTCTGCGTTCTGGGCCTGGGGGAGCCCTCGACTGCGGCGCTTCTCGCATACATGGGCGCGGACATACTGGACTGCTCCCTTCCGGAAGCGTCCGGACTTAACGGGATAAAACTCGTTCCGGAAGCCGAAATATATACCGGAAACAACGAATCGGAGCACAACATCGCGCAGATGAAAGCCGAGATGGATAAGATCAGACTGTTCATAGAGTGCGACAGGCTGAGGGAGCTGGCCGACCAGAGATCTTTCTCGTCGCCCTCCTCCGTCGCGATGCTGAGGCTTTACGACGAATACGGATACGGATATGCGGAGGAAACCTGCTCCGTCACCGGATGCAGATTCGGCTGCAATACGGTCCAGGCCCTCAGGAGACCGGATCTGAAGAGATACAGGGAAAGAATCTCCGGCTATAAAAAACCGGAAAACAAGAAAATTCTCCTTCTGCTTCCGTGCTCCGCCAAGAAACCGTATCACATCTCCAAATCGCACAAAGCCTTCGCCTCCGCCGTGCACACCGGGCCGCATGACGCTCTGGTGCACGAGGTCATAATCACCTCCCCGCTGGGAATAGTCCCCCGGGAGCTGGATTTCATGTATCCCGCCAATTCCTACGATATTCCGGTGACCGGAGAATGGAAATGCGAGGAGAAGCAGATGATCCGCGGCATGCTGTCGGAGCTTCTGAAGCAGGGGTACGAGAAGGTGGTCTGCCATCTGGGCGAAGACAGGGTTCTCGTGGAAGATCTCTGCGATATAGTAATCACCGCAGAAAAAGATCCCGTCTCTCCGGACGCGCTCAGAAATCTGGACTCGGCGCTGAGGGAGATGGCCTCCGGGATGGAGCCAGCGGATCCCCGCGAAGACCGCCTGAACCAGTTCAGGTCTGTGCTGGGATTCCAGTTCGGAAGCGAGGCCGCGGATCTTCTCACAGAGAATTCTTACGTCATCGGAAAATTCCCGTACTGGAAACTTTTCCGCGACGTTTCCGGAAAGAAGGTGCAGCTGGGGATGATGACTCCCGAGAGAGGGATGGTCTCCCTCACCCTGGACGGAGCGCGGATTCTCGCCGGGACCGGCATAGGCACTGTGGAAATAATGGATTTCGAGATGAAGGGAAACCTGTTCGCGGTCGGCGTGACGGACGCGGATCCCGGCATACGCATCGGCGACGAAGCCATTGCCGTTTGCAGCGGAGAAGTGCGCGGAGTCGGCGTCGCGGCCATGTGCGGGCGGGAGATGGTTTCCCTGAAAAGGGGAATCGCGGTCAGAATAAGGCACAAAACTAAGTAAGCGGGACTCAGGCGGAATCCGCCCTGAGGTATCCCGCAGCCTTCCTCAGGAGGATTCCGGCGACCGCGCCCGCGGCGATGCCGGCAGCTGCAGCCGGGATGTCCCCGGTTCCGCCGAAAAGAGAGCAGGCATCGAAGCATACCGCGGCCAGAGATCCGACGGTCAGCCCGGTTATGAGCCCGAAGGTTCCGTTCCTGTACTGCTCGAAAGATTTTTTCATTATGTTGGAAAGGGTGAAAACCGATGCGAGGGCGCCGATGAGCATCGGAAGAAGGTACCCCAGATTCAGATCGGAGACGGCGTCCACGAAGGAGTCGTAAAGGCCCAGCGCGACCAAGAGGGTCGAACCGCTGATTCCCGGGAGAAGCTTCGCCGCGGCGAACAGCATCCCGACTATTATCATCGTCGGAAACGACGGCTCCGCGGAATGCCCCAGGCGCATGAACAGAATAGCCAGTATGAAAAAGAACCCGGCGCAGAACATGCTTACCCATCTCGCGTCGGGAAGCCCCTTTCTGCCTTCCATCTTTTTGATTTCGGGCAGCTGGAACAGTATCAGCACCGCGAAAAACAGAAGCAGGGGCATCTCCCAGAGATCCATCACGCTGTCCAGAACGAGGGTGCAGAGGAATACTCCCGCGAGGATTCCGGCCATGACGACCAGAAGGAAGCGGTATTCCCGGATGATGCTCCTCGGTCCGGTCAGGGCGGACACGTAGCGCTCGTACAGCCCGAAAATGACCAGCATCGTAGAGCCGCTGGCTCCGGGAAGGGCGGATACAGCGCCGGCTATGACCCCGGCGCCCGCGTTCTTTGCGAGATCGCTTCCCATTCAGTTTCCCGCCGAACCGCCGGAATCCTTTTTCTTCCGGGATCTGGATACCGCGTACGCGGCCAGAGCTATGATTATTATCGCCACGATTCCCGCGATTATCAGCAGAAGCCCGTCGTCCTTCTTCTCTGGCTCCGGAGGAGCGGGAGGAGGCTCGGCGCCGGCGATCGCCGCGTACGATTCGCCGCCGTACGCCCAGGAAACGCAACCGTCCGATACCGTTTCCGTTTTCAGGAGAACCGGATCGGAACCGCTGACGTCGTACACTTTAACCTCGGTTCCGTCGGCGAAGGCGTTTCCTACGTTATACGATACCAGAAGCCCGTCCACGCGGGTTCCCGCCTGTTCGAATCCGAGGGTGACGGATTCGTATTTTCCGGAAATTTCCGATTCGCGATCGGAGGGAGATATCAGAGTTTTGAGCGTTTTTCCGGAATACGGGCCTCCGACCGCCGGAAGCTCCCAGGTATATGATCCGTTGTTGACGTCCACGATCAGAACTTTCCCGTACGATCCGTCCAGAAATCCGAGATCCAGCTCCTCCGCCGAAGATCCCTTCTTCCAGATGATTATATCGGCATCATCCAGATCACCCGCGGACGGTTTGTCCGTCACGGTTTTGGAATACGCGGGATAAAGGACGGTTTCGCCTTTGACCACGGTGACTCCCTTGATCCATGGAGTGCCGTCCCCGAATTTCCAGCCGGCCGCTTCGCCCGAGGGAGACGTATATTCGGGGAACGCGGGTTCCGTGCCGTAGCCCGCCATGGTTTCTGCGATTGTCTTGTCTCCGTCTCTGAACGTAACAGGATAAGGAACGTGATAGAGCAGAGACTCGAGCTTGTCGTTCTCCGCGAGAACGCGCCCTCTTATCTTATCGGCCTCCTGCGGGGGGATCTTAAAACTGTCCCCGGCGAACAGGAACGACGGGATATCGGTTTTCTCGAACGGATATCTGTACTGCAGATCGGGAATCTTGTCCATGAGGATCTCTCCGAAATCGATCGGGAACCTCACATCGACGTTCGGGAACATGCTGAGAAGGATGTTGAAGAATTTGTTGTAGTCCATCGTCGGATCGAAAGTCTTCAGAATCTGAAGGATCCTTCCGAGATAGAGGCCGGGAATGAAGTTCTCCAGAAGTTCGGCGAAATCGTCTCCGGTGATAACCGGAAGATCGATGGACGGGAAATCGATTCCGAAAGAAACGTCGTAATATCCGGGTTGCGGGACCGATTTTCCGTGATAGTTGATCTCGTCGCTGATATCGTATCTGAAAGGGCCCTGGGGAACGTATCTGGTCAAATCGGCCATGAGAGGAAGAAGATATCCTATCGATCCCTCCACCGTGCCGCTCACCCCGGTTCTGTTGGACCAGGAGGACTGGCCGGGAGTGTCGGGAAGGAACTGGATCCCTATTCCGCTGAACGTCAGATCGGCGTTCATTATCTCCGCGAATCTGCTGCCTATCCCCTGTTTTATCCCGGTTTCCGATATGATCTTTCCTTCTTCGATCTCCTTTATCCCGGTATAGACGTATCCTTTGGCGTATGACGAGGATCTCGCCTCGGAATCGGCCGCTATGATATGCCATGCGGAGCTCATGGAGAAGTTGTTGAGAGACGCCAGATCGGTGACGATGTCCATATCCACCGCGATATCCGCGACGGCCGATCCGGTTTCGGTCACGCGGTCGTCGATGTACGAGAGATCGATGCCGAGATCCGTGAGGATCTTTCCGAGACCTGAATATGGATCCAGATCGGAAATGGCGGCTTCCAGATCCGCTTTCACGCGGCCGTCGAAGTACAGGCTCCCGTCGACTTCGAATTTCTGCTGGCCGGAAGAGCCGTAAGCCTTCATCGACAGCTCCAGCTCTCCGGATCCCTCTATATCCAGGGAATTGGTCCTGACTCCCATCGAGCCCAGCAGCACTTTGATATACTCCAGAAGGGACAAACGGTCCTCGGGGTAATTCTCGTAACCCGGTTTTTTCGAAATCTTGCCCATAAGATCGTCTATGCTGTCGAATTCCAAGGTCAGCCCCCACGCGTCCCCGTCGGTCAGCGCGGCGGCGTCGGAATCCGCGGGCGCGTAAACGAAACAGGATACGGCCATAACCGATATGGCGAAGAATACAGCGGTCTTTTGTCTGCCGATGCTCCTCATTTGAAATCTCCCGCGTGGGATGACCTCTGATTCCGTATAAAGGCGCATGGTCCGGGACGGCCGCGCCTGCCGGAGCGGCTCTCCCTTTTCTTAAAATATATTACCTGTCCGGCGTATGACCCGCCGAAATGGCAGACATAATGATACGCAAGAGGAAGCGGATGAGAGTCAAAGAGGTAAAGGCTCTGTCCAGAGAGATGGAGGAGATATTCGGCACCCCGGTGTTCACGGAGGACGACGCCGTGGATATGGCCGAAAGCGCCGGCTTCTCGCTGATATTCGTCGGAGGGGACATACTCGGCCTCGTCGCCGACGGGAAGCCCTTCCTGACGATAAGGGGCGTGATGAAATACAAGCCGGAGAAACGCTACGTGACCGTGGATATGGGCGCCGTTCCCTTCGTAGCCAACGGAGCCGACATCATGGGGCCCGGGATCGTAGAATCGGATCCGGAGATAAAAGAGGGGGATCTGGTCTGGATCAGGGATATCAAAAACCGCGCGCCGCTGGCAGTGGGCATCGCTCTCCGCCCCGCTGGGGAAATGGTATCCAAAGAACCGGGGAAGGCCATCAAGACCATCCATTTCGTCGGAGACAAACTGTGGAAAACCGGGGAATGATCCCCGGGCTCATCCCTTGATTACACCGACCGGCCTCAGCTTTGCGACTCTGGAAGTCAGCCCCGCGTCGCACACCACGCGTATGACCTCGTCGACGTCTTTGTAAGCTTCGGGGGCCTCCTCCAGAACGCCTTCGTCCGATCCTTTCCTGAGATAGATATTTCTGCTCTCCAGCTCCCTGACCACGCCGTTCACGTCCAGATTCTGGACCGCGGCCTTTCTCGACATTATTCTGCCGGCGCCGTGGCAGGTGGAACCGAAAGTCTGCTCCATAGCCCCTTTCCTTCCGGCCAGAACATAGGTCCCGGTGCCCATGTCGCCCGGGATTATGACCGGCTGGCCGGCGTCGCGGTAGCACAGCGGGACTTCGATCCTTCCCGGAGCGAACGCGCGGGTCGCCCCCTTCCTGTGGACAAGAACATCCTCGTGGTGGCGGCCGACATCGTGCCTCTCCTTCTTTGCGATATTGTGGGCCACGTCGTACACGACTTTCATTCCCATGGACTCCGCGGAGTCTCCGAGAACTTTCTCGAAGGATTCTCTCGCGCAGTGGGTAATCATCTGCCTGTTCGCCCATGCATAGTTGGCGCCGCAGCACATCGCTTTGTAATAATCGTCGCCGAGTCTGGAGTCCAGGGGAGCGCATGCCAGCTGCCTGTCCGGCAGTTCCACGGAGTTCTTTTTGATATAACGCTCCATCTCCTGAAGGTAATCGGTAGCGATCTGATGGCCGCATCCCCTCGAACCGCAGTGCACGGTAATGGTAACGGTTCCCTCCTTCAGCCCGTATATTCCCGCGGTGCGCTCGTCGAACACTTCGTCGACCACGTCCAGCTCCAGAAAATGATTTCCCGAGCCGAGAGAGCCCAGCTGGGGGAGCCCCCTTTTGAGAGCCTTCTCGCTCACCGCTTCGCTGTCGGCGTCCCGCATGCATCCGGATTCCTCGGTTACGTCCAGATCCGAATCCCAGCCGTAGCCGTTCTCCACCGCCCACCGGGATCCCCCGGCGAGAATCTCGCCGAGCTCCTTGTATCCCACATGGGTCAGCCCCTTGGATCCGAGTCCGGAAGGAACGTTTCTGTAAAGCTCGTCAACCAGAGCGTTCTTCCTGTCCCCTATGTCGTCCAGAGTGAGATCCGTCTTTATCAGGCGGACTCCGCAGTTGATATCGAACCCTATTCCGCCCGGGGATATGGAACCGGAATTCCCGTCGACGGCCGCGACTCCCCCGATGGGAAAACCGTAGCCCCAGTGGATGTCCGGCATCGCCATGCTGCTGCCGACGATGCCCGGGATGCAGGCGACGTTGGCGGCCTGCTGGGGGGAATTGTCGGAACATACCTGGCCGATCATCTCTTCGCTGGCATAAATAACCGCATTGGTTCTCATCCCGGCGGATTCGTCCTGAGGGATTTCCCACCTGTTGCTGTCCAGCCGGTTAATCGTACCTTTCCACACCATAAACACCACTCAGAATCCGGAAAATATTCGGGTACTCAGAAGGGCCGGGACCGAGATTTGAACCCGAGTCAGGGGATCCACAGTCCCCTAGTCTAACCAAGCTAGCCTATCCCGGCCATGCTGCGGAGTCGGCTAACTGGTACCTTTACATAAAGATTTTGGTTTCATGGCTCTGAGGAAACCGGACTCCGGGCGTGAATCCTTTATTTCCTGTGTTTTTGCCTGTATTCCGCGGTGCCGCTCTTTCCGGCCGCCGGCCGGAACGGATCCGGTTTAGGTTCCGGAAAGCCGGTTCAGCGGAACGGGGGATCGGAGAGGAATGCC
>JAEEKU010000094.1 GCA_016282555.1 Methanomassiliicoccaceae archaeon | reverse complement strand
CTCGGAAAGGTCCAGACTCACCGTGTCGGTGTATTCCGGCTCTCCGCTGTACCACATGGTCTGCTCTTTCATGTATTTCTCGATGGTGTCTATGCGGTCCAGATCCCTGCCGCTGAGCTTCAGGTACTCGATGGTTTTCTCGTCTACCGGGAAGAATCCCATCGTAGCGCCGTATTCCGGACCCATATTGGCGATGGTGGCCCTGTCGGCCAGGCAGAGGTTCTTGTATCCGGGTCCGAAGAACTCCACGAATTTTCCCACGACGCCCTTTCTGCGGAGAATCTGTACGATTGTCAGAACCAGATCCGTGGCGTTCACGCCCGGCCTGAGCTTTCCCGTAAGCCTGAATCCTATCACGTCCGGGAGCTTCATGTAACTGGGCTGCCCGACCATCACCGCTTCGGCCTCTATCCCTCCGACGCCCCATCCGACGACGCCCAGACCGTCGATCTGGGTAGTATGGGAATCGGTTCCGAAGCATGAATCGGGGAACGCGGTCTTCATTCCGTTCTCCTCCCTGACATGAACCAGCGGCGAGAGGTATTCGAGATTAACCTGATGGCATATTCCGTTTCCCGGAGGAACGACGCGGAAGTTGCCAAAGGATTTCTGAGCCCATTTGAACAGAGCGTAGCGCTCCTTATTGCGCTCGAAATCCACTTTCTCGTTCAGTTCCCTGGCATCGTCCCTTCCGGCGTAATCCGTATTCACTGAATGATCGATGACCAGATCCACAGGCACGAGAGGATTGATCGATTCCGGATCTTTTCCCAGAGCGGCAACGGCGTCCCTCATGGAGGCCAGATCCGCCACGGCTGCCCCTCCGGTAAGATCCTGCAGAAGAACCCTGGCGGGAATCCAGGGAATCTCGGAATCGGAATTGCCGTCCGGACTCCATGAAGCCGCAGTCAGAACGTCCTTGTCGGTGATGGTTTTGCCGTTTCTCTGTCTCAGCATCGACTCGACTATCACTTTGATGCTGTACGGCATTCTGGAGAGATCCTTTATTATTCCGATCTTCTCGAGTTCCCTGAGGCTGTATATCCTGATCGAACCTTCCGCGGTTTCGATAGTCTTAGAACATTCTCCGATGCCTGCCATTGCTTTAACCCGGCGGCAGTTAACAGAACGGAGTATTTTATAATGGCGAACGGAAACGGTTTCGCAGGTTCAGAGGACGCCTTCCAGCAGTTCTTTCAGAAGAACGCATGCCTCTCTCACCGTCTGCTCCCTCACGGAGCTCCTGTCCCCGCCGAAAACGTTGCGGCTTACGACGATGCGGGGCCCGTCTGCTACCGCGATATAAACCAGGCCGACGGGTTTCTCCGGGGTGGCTCCGCCCGGGCCGGCTATTCCGGTTACCGCTATCGCCGTATCGGAACCGTACAGTTTCCTGACGCCTTCCGCCATCTCTCTGGCCGTTTCCTCCGACACCGCGCCGTATTTTGCCAGGGTTTCCCCGCGGACGCCGAGAAGCTTCATTTTGGAGTCGTTGGAGTAGGTAACCGCTCCGCCCGGATAAACCGACGAGGCTCCGGGGACGGAGGTTATAGCTCCGCCGATGAGCCCTCCGGTGCAGGATTCTGCGGTGGATACGGTGAGGGATCTGCTTTTCAGAAGATCGATCAGAGCCTCGGCTTCGCAAAGGGGCATTGTCCCCTCCCCCGGTGATATCTTTCAGGCGCTCCACTCCGCCGATGTCATCCAGAATCTCCGATACGGCTTTGGGGACCAGAGATCTCCACTCCTCATCGGCGATTATCCTGCGGCGGACCTCGGTTCCGGAATATACGGACCGGTTGTAAAGCGGAGAGGCGCGGACCTCGAATCCGCTCTCCTCGAAAAGACGTCTCGTCAGGGGATTGTTGGTGTACACCCTCTTGAAAGGCGGAGACATCGAAACCACGTGCGCCACCCACACGGAATAGCGGTTCAGATCTTCGATGGGCACGAGACTGTAGTTGTCGATTCCGGCATCGGCGAGAGAATTATCGATCATAAGGTAACGCTCTCCGGCGGTGAACGGATTGTCCGGATCGTGAGAATACTGAGCGCTTCCTATGCCGATCACCAGATGATCGGATTCAGACGCACACTTGCGGACAACGTCCATGTGCCCGTTGTGAAAAGGCTGGAAACGGCCGATCACCAGAGAGTATGCGCTGTAATCATTCCTTGCCATGCTGCCTCGTAAAAACAAAAGATATAAAACGCCAGCGGAAACCGGACGGGAAGGGGCCGCATCCCGTCCGGGAAAATGATCAGCCGGTAATGGCCGCTTCCGGTTCTTTCGCTTTATCCAGAAACTCCGCGGGAGGCTCCACCCTTTTGACGGTCGAGACTCCGCCCTCGTTGAGAGGCAGAAGCTTGTCCATGTACTGCTGCTTCATGGGACAGTCTACGAACGCGTACTCGAAAACGTCCCTGAGCGTCTCTACGGTATAGATTTCCATGGTTTCGTAATACTTTGTTTCGATCATCACGTCCTGCCCGTTGTCTTTGGGTATGAGAGCGATTCTGATTCCCGAAGCGGCGGCAGCTTCGAGTTTCGCGGTTACTCCGCCGACGGGGAGCACTTTTCCCCTCACGCTGAGAGAACCGGTCATCGCGAGATCCTGGCGTATCGGGATCTGCTCCAGCGCCGAGACGATAACGGTCGCCATCGTGATGGAGGCGCTGTCTCCCTCGACTCCGTCGTAGGTGCCGATGTACTGGAGGTGGATATCGCTGTCGGAGAGGCTGGTCATCGTATATTTCTTGATTACAGAGGAAATATTATCCACAGCCTCTTTGGCTATGGTTCCCAGCTGACCGGTCGCGATTATGCGCCCTCCGCGGCGGACTTG
>JAEEKU010000093.1 GCA_016282555.1 Methanomassiliicoccaceae archaeon | reverse complement strand
TACCGGACCGCCATGGATACAAAATGCGTAGTGCAGGGAGAGCCGGTGAAGGGCATCGGAAAGCTCCTGGAACCTTCCGGACTCGGGAAAACCATTCTCGCCGAAAGAAGAAGAGCCAAGGAAGAAGCGACGGATTACATATACGAGGTCGCGAAAGCCAGAAAGCCGGACATGAACATCGTGATCGCCGAAACCGAAATACCGGAAGTCGGCGGGAATTCCGTAGTGATAATTCCGGACATCCGCAAACTTCCGGCCGCGAGAGAATGGGCGGAAACTCTTCCGGACGATGTTATCGTGATCTGCGGCCAGGATCTGTGCCATCAGATAACCGCGTTCTTCAGGCTTCACTGATCGCCGAGAATGAATCTGACCGCATCGGAGAAGGTCTTTCCGTTTCCGACCCTGAACACTTTGCATCCCAGATTCTTTCCGAACTCCATATCGGCTTCGCTGTCCCCGACCATATAGGAGCGGAAAGGATTCACGGAATGCTCCGAAACGGCTCTGAGCCCCATTCCGATCCCGGGTTTCCTGCATCTGCAGTTATCCTCCGGGGCGTGGGGGCAGTAATATATCCCGTCTATGCGGCCGCCTTTCTCTTCTACAAGACGCAAGAGTTTAGAGTGAATCGAAGAGAGAACGTCCTCGCTGAAGTATCCGCGGCCGATTCCCGACTGATTCGTTATTATTATAACCTTGAATCCGGCCTCGTTGAGTCTGGCTATGTTCTCCGGAACGCCTTCGAACAGATGAAAATCATCGGGATTGCTGCAGTAGGGCACGTTCTTCGCGATGGTATCGTCGCGATCGATGAACACCGCTCTGTTACAGAACATCTCCTCCTCTATTATCCCGCACATTATGTGCGAGGCGCAGAGGTAAGCCTCCTGTATCCTGGGAGTCTCTCTGGACGGAATTACGACGGCCGCGTCGGCCATATCTTTGAGTCTGCCGCCGGAACCCGTGAAAGTGATGATTTTAGCGCCCCTTATCCTGGCTTCCTCCGCCGCCAGTATGATGTTCTCCGAATTTCCGGAAGTGGAATAGCATACTACGGCGTCTCCCTCGCGGCACACGGCCTGAATCTGCCTTCTGAAGACTTCCGCATAACTGTAATCGTTTCCGACGGCGGTCACCGGCGCTATATTGGAAAGGCACACTCCGGGAAGAGCCGGACGGTGGAACAGGTATTTTCCCGACAGTTCCGCGGAAATATGCTGGGCATCGGCGGAGGATCCCCCGTTCCCCATGAATATAGCCTGGTTCCCCCTTCTGAAAGCCTCCGTTATTATGCCGGCCGCGGCCCTGATCTGATCAGGATCGATCCTCGAAATAACGTCCGCGCTCTCCGAAAGCTCAGATGATATGTCTCTCGTCATCATATCCCCACGATTTTACGCCCTCTCTCTGAAACATGAAGTCTACGACCTTCGCGCCGGGATTCGTCTTCTGCAGAGCCTTGGCGACATCGTATTTGCGGTTGTATTTGCATATGAAAAACATAAAACCTCCGCCTCCGGCCCCGGAAACTTTTCCTCCGATCGCGCCCGCGGATTTGGCGCTCTCGTACATGCGGTCTATCATGGGATTCGTGATCTTTTCGGAGAACTGCTTCTTCAGCTGCCAGGACTGGTGGAGAATCGAGCCCGTCTCCGTTATGTCCCCTCTTCTCAGAGTCTCCGCCATCCCGACCGCCAAATCCTTGGATGCGTCCAGAGCCTTCTCGTTGTCGCCTTTTCTGAAGGATTTGATCTGAGAATCTATAACATCGGCGGATTCCCTGGTGGAACCGGTGTAGCAGAGAACGCTGCGGGACTGGAGCTCGCTCATGATCTCTTCAGATACGGGAACGTTGTCGACGGTTACGTCGTCTCCCCTGAACCTCATGAGATTGAAACCGCCGAAGACGGAAGCGTACTGATCCTGGCGCCCGCCGGTGAGTCCCAGCTCTTTCCTCTCCAGATCATACGCGAGTTTAGCAGTTTCCTCCTTGCCCATCGTTCTGCCGATCCAGCGGCATACCGCGGAAACGATCGATACTATAACCGCCGAAGATCCCCCGAGACCGGAGCCCGGCGGAGCCTCGGATTCGATATCCATCCTGAATCCGTTTTTGATGCTGAAATGATTGGCGACCACCTTGACCAGATCCATATTCCCGTTGAGCGGAAGAGGGCCGTTTTTCAGATCGGCTACGAGATCCCCGTACTCCGTGGAGTGCACGGACATCATGTTTCCCTCGCAGGGAGACACGGTGCAGTACGCGAACTTGTTTATGGTGGTGTTGAAAACGATGCCTCCCTTCTCGGTTGCATAGGGATCGACATCCGTGCCTCCTCCTGCCAAACCTATTCTGAGGGGCGCTGCGGCTCTGAAATGTAGCTGACTCATCAAATCTCCTTCCGCCGGTTTTCGGACCGGTTGATATGGGATACGGTGCCGATTACAATATTCCAGTATAAAAACATAGACTGAATATTACACGGACGCGGCAGCAAAAACGCCGGATCGGAATACCGTCCCTCGCAACAGTTTCTGACACTGTTTTATATTTCCATTAAACGGTTCCGGGAGCGCGGGTGGAAACTGCCATGTTCGGTCTGAGAAAAAAAGAAAAAAAGGATAAGGACGACGGAATCATCGTCATCAAGAAAACGCCCCCGGACGTGTGCGGAGGCACCGATGCCACTCTCGACACGAAGGCTCCGAAGAAGATAGAATCCGAAGATATGATTCTTTTCGACATCACAACGGCGCTCGATTGGATCGTCGGGGACGGGCCGGACGAAAATCCGCTGATGTTCATATCCGCATTCGCGGTTCCCGCCGGAAAAGGTTCCTTTCTGTTTCTCGAAACCGCAGACTACGCCGGCTACGGAGAGAAATCATCCTCCTGGGCCCTTCTGACGGAAAATGTATTCCCGGATCTCGTGAAGTTCGTAAACGGCAGAGAAATCGCGAAAAAAAACGGGTACCGTTCCAGAACCCACGAGCTTCCCGAGAATTTCGGTGGAAAAGTCGATAAAAGATACTCCGGCGGGGAGAGGATCGGCTTTTCGGATAACCAGACGCCGCTGCTGGAGCAGGAAGCCGCGGAAGAGCTGAAAGATATATTTGAAAGAGCGATGAAAGGCGAAAGGGCGCTTCTTCCGGACGTTTCGTCGCTGAAATCGATACGCTACCGCGAAGACCGCGGAAACGGCGGATTTACCGATGCGGTTCTTACGCTCAGCGAAGACGGCACTGGAACTAACAGAAAAACTTCGAAATACGAAGGCCCCGGCATATATGAAAGCGAAAAGCCGGTCGATCCGGAGACCGTCAGGAAAATAAAGGAGATCATAACCGGATCCGGAATGCTGGGCTGGGGGAGCCTCCCCGGCGGCGGATACCGCACGGGCGGAGACAAATCACTGACGTTCGTGCTGGCGGACGGGACGCAGATAAAAACCGAAAGTGGAAAAATGCTCCCGGAACGTTTCGGCAGGAGATTCTTCGAAATAGAGCTGGAAATGACGGTGAAACATCGATCCCGCTTTTCCTCGTCCGTGACGCAGTAATCCTTAACAGCTCCGTGCCCGCTGAAAATAAGCCATTTCCCGGCCCCGAGACGCTGGAACAGGGCTTTGCGCTCCTCCCTGCACAGATCCGGATCGGTGTCGACGGAGGTCATCAGGATCGGCGCGTATCTGTTGTATTCGGCCTGCTCCGCGGACATTCCGTGCATGTTGACGTAAACGTCGCCGGTGAACGCGACCTTCAGACTGTAATCTATCAGCAGGATCTCCCCTTTCAGATGTCCTCCTTTCCCTTCGAAAACATCGAATCCGAATTCCCCGGCCTGAAGATAGCCAACGTGGCACAGAGGAAAATCGTTATCCGGCCTTGCTTTCCACATAGTCTTTATTTTCTCCGGAGGAACCGGCTCGTAGGACGTGAGGATCTTGCAGATGGCGATGTACGGCTTGTGCAAGGGATTGGATTCCCTGAACCCGTCCCTTCCCCCGGACTCCTCTCTCATGCACAGAGCGCTGTTCTCGCTGGCCAGAACCTCGTCGAACAGCGGACACAGCCCGATGTGATCCAGATCCGCATGGGTCACGACTACCCTCTTTACGATCGAATCGAAATCCGGAACGATCTCGCGGATGTATCTCAGGGATTCTTCCCTGTAGCACGCGTATCCGGTGTCTACGAAAAGCGTTTCCCCGCAGGATTTTATGATCGTGATGTTGCTGCCGCACGGCGGCTCTATAACGTAAATGCATGATTTCTCCGTGATTTTCCGGCTGGTGACTCTCGGACAGAAAGCGCTGCCTTTGGATTTCATGAGAAGACCGGCCAGCTTTCCTATGGAGTCGAAGGTGCGGTAAGGGGAGAGGCCCTTGCTGTCGAGAAGCTGCATGGCCATGTTGCAGTTCACCAGCAGCTCCTCCTTCTTCTCCGGGGTTATGTCCATGCTTTTAGATATGGACGAAACGAAGGATCTGTAGAAAATGGAGTTGTCGTACACGGTATCCGAGCTGCTGTAGTCCAGAATGTTGACTGTGCAGATCTCCGAAGCCTTGCCGATGAATCTGGAAACTTTGTCCCCGTCTTCCACGAAAAGACCCATCCTGAACCTCTGGAACCCGGTCCCGTCCTCCTGTGAGGAGATATATGAAATGTTGAATCCGAACTCGTTTATCAGCTCCAGCACCCTCGTCACCGCTCCCGGGACGTCGCGGAGAATGAATTCCGCGAGCATAACCGTGGACTCCCTGTCCTCCGGATGAATATATCCTATCTCGCGGAGCTCTTTGTCGGCCTCGGCGAGCTGCTCCTCCGTGCCCTCGGCGTCGATGAACAGGGTATGGACGTCTATCGCCTTGTTGTAGCTCACTCTGGTTATGTTGATGCCCAGCGAAGCGAAGCACCGGCTGGCTTTGAGAAAAGCGCCGATATCGTCGGGCATGGTCGTGACGTAGGATTTCTTCATCGGGCCGGCATCGTCCGTATACTTAAAATAAAAGCCGTTCAGCCGTACACCGGGCCCTTCATCTTCCTGTATTCCTCGAAAGGCTCCAGATATCCTTCGGTTTTTATGCGCACCGAAGGTATCAGATCCCCGCCACCCCTCAGGGATTCGTACATATCCGGATCTTTGAAGCCGGCGATTTCCCCGGCCTCTCTCACCGTGGAGGAGTATACGACGCGATCGGCTTTGGCCCAGCAAAGAGCCGCCCTGCACATGGGACAGGGCTCGGAATTGGTGTATACGGTGCATCCGGAGAGATCGAACGTGCCAAGAGTCCTGCACGCGTCGCGGACGGCCATGATCTCCCCGTGAGCGGTGGGATCGCATTCTAAAAATACCGAATTGTGGCCGGCGCCGACTACCGCCCCGTTTTTAACTATGACGGAACCGAAAGGCCCGCCGTGGCCGGCGCGGATCCCCCTGAGAGCCTCGTTTATAGCCATCCGCAGGTATTTCTTGTCGGAATCCGTGGTTATCCCTTCACGGAAGCGTTCGGACACCTGTCTTTGATATAATTCCAGACAAAATCGAAATCCTTGTCCGATGCGTAGACCTGGTTGGTGTCGATGTAAATGACATTCCTGCCCGGAACCGCCCTGAGCTTTCTGACTCCTCCGAATTCGGTGTATTTTTCGGTATTTGTCGCCACGAGAAGACCCCTTCCCACGGCTCCGACGTTTCCCGTCGCCAGCCCCGCCAGCACCGATATGTCGGCAAGGAGCTTCGCCTTCTTTACCTGTCTGTCCTGCTGGGCGTGGAGAACTCCCTTATCGTCCATTTCGAACAGGACGCAGTAGACTCCGCCGTTCATAACAGCATACAGAAGGTATCCGAGAACGCACACCGGGAAGAATATAGCCATGATCATCAGGAGCGGCACCGCCGATTCGGCGATGAACTCGACGGGATCGTCTCCGGATGCGACGCAGATCACGAGCATTAACGCGAAGCATATGGCTATGGTGATCAGAAGCACTTTGATCAGAAGCAGGGGTATGGTCATATTCCTGTACAGGCTCATCTCGTATACCCAGCGGTACTTTCCGTCCAGGCACAGCTGCACCTTGTCGTCGGGTTCGTTATCCATAATCATCCGTCCGGAAAACAGAAAATTTATTGCTGCGGGGGTCAGGCTCTGACGTATCTGTACATCAGAAACTCGATCATGCCGCCGGCCTCTGTGATCTCCTCCCACTGAGAATCTCCCATAACCCCGGCGTTCATCAGGATCCTGCCGTTCTCCTCCTTCCATCCGTTCTTTCCGACCACCATGAATCCGTCCCCGTAGAGCTCCAGGCGCCCTCTGGCGACGGCATCGTCTATCTCTTTCTGAGTGACGCCCTCCGGCAGGGGCGCTATGGTCCTGAAATACCCGTCGGGACAGAATACGCATCTCTCGTCCCTGACGCGGAGAAGATCGCTGTCGATATCCGGTCTCTGCAACACTTCCTCTAAATCCCTCCAGGTCCTGCCGCTGTCATCCAGCATCAGCACCTGTTTCACTTTCCAGTATCCGCCGACATCCATCGGGACATCCTCCGTGCGGGCCTCGGCCCGAAACCGGAACCGCCTTTATCGGTATTAATCCTATCCCGGAGACTTTTGCTCATTCGTTCAGGCCGCTGACGATGTCGCTGGTGTAGATCACCGGCGTTATCTTCATCGCATCGAGCATCAGCCTGGCCTGTCCGACGGAATACGTGGTGGAGCTGCATACGATCATCGCATCGGAGCCGTAATCCTCTATGCCCGCCAGTTCCCTGGAGTTGGCGATTTCGCGGTCGATCGCTATTCCCGCACCGGCGAGAGCGGCCTTGATGTCCTTTTCGCGGTAGTTCTTTCCGTAGAGAGTGACGGTTTCCGCGCCGATATCTTTCAGTTTCTTCACCAGAATCTCCGCTACCGCATCGGAAACGGAAGGCCATTCCTTCTTCAGAGCTTCGGATTCGGCGGCGTTCAGAGTCTTATGTCTGGCCATGAACATGGCGTCGGTCTCGTTCTGCATCTGCGAGGCGGTTTTGGCGAGTTTCGGATACTTTTTGCTCATAATGACCGCCAGATCCCTGCAGAAGTGATCGTCGCAGTTCCCCCTGACGAGCATCCATTCGAAGTATTCCCTCCGGTTCTTCCTGTAATAATCGATATCGAAGACCGCGCTGAAATTATCCAGCTTGTCCAGGACGTCGAGGGTCACCAGAGTGCGCCTGCACTTCTTGCACAGGCCGCAGTTGTAGGGCTCTCTCCTGCACACGTGAAGGTATCTCCGGGCGAGATCGTAGTCAGCGAGCTCCAGCGTCTTCTCTATCCTGTCGGCCTCCACGGGGAGATTCAGTATCCTCAGTTCTTTCGTGGTGAACGTGTTGAAAAGGAAATATTCGTCGAAGACTCCTCCGCTGGAGTTATCCACCAGAGTCATGTCTTCGACCGTGTACGAGGATGCCGCGTAATATCTGCTGAACAGATTCTTCATGGCGATGACGCAAGCTATGTGGTAGTACGTGATCCTGGTCCTGTACAATCTGGGGAAGACGGAGGCCAGATTGGATTTCACGTACACTATGGGGAGACCGATCTCGCCGGCCAGGACTCTGGTCCTTTCCATAAGGCTCTTCTCCGTGTAGTCGCGGTCGCGGTAGATGTCCCAGTTTCCTATATCGAACAGAGAGAAGCAGTCCAGATCGAATCTGGTTCCCGTGTCCCTGTATTTCTTGAGAACGTACATGGAGTCCACGCCCATGGTGAGTCCGGCGCCGATCATGCGCTTCTTTCCGTAATCTATGGTTTCGTCCTCAGAAACCAATTCCCCGGTTATCTTCACCGGCTTGAGCGTGCTGTCGTATTTCACGACGGCCGGGATGAACATGCTGACCAGATTGAAATAAAGCTCATCGGTGAGTTTTCCCTCGCAGACGATGTCATGATGGCCTTTCATGGCTCCGGGAAGCAGGCCTATGACGAACGGATCCGTGAGATCGCTGAGATAAACGGCGAATTCATCATCGGTTTCGAACCAGCATTCGAATTTCTTGTCATCGACTGTTACTGTGCTCACCGTTCTGTTCCCGGTAATGACAGGCCTTGAAATCGTTATCATGCAATCTTCCGTCCGTATCCGGTGACCCGGTGCTTTTCGGGCGTATCCCGCTATTCCTTACTTATATGTTTATCCCGGCGGATCATCGGTGATGGCGCATGCCGCAGGTTATGAGATTTTTCCGGACTTCGACGGTTATCCCGTCCCTTTCTTCGTAAAAACATCTTCTGGAGCGGAACCATCCCCCGTAAGAATACGGAATTTCATAGCCTTCAGCGGTTATCTTCGCGTAACGGTTTCCGTCTCCGGAATCGCATACGGCAACGGAGAACGACGGAACCGGCCTGATCTCCTTTCTTATCCTGTCTCCGATTTCTCCGGGATCTGGATCGATGATGAAGATCTCCGCATGCTGATAAGAATTGAGGATGGCCGCGAGCGAGCACAGAGCTTCGTCCAGATGCTCCATGCTATCGTAAACTTCCGTATCTGCGCTTCCGCGCGGGGGATCCATGCTCCGCGGATAACGTATGCGTATTTATTCCGATGCGGAAAACGCCAAGGAGAAAACAAAAAGGTAACCAGGCGGGTTATACGAATCATCCAAATAACAGCAGAGGAATTTTCGATCATGACGAACCGCCTTTGCGAAATAATCGGGCTGAAAACTTACCCCGTAGCCGTATACAGACAGGATACTCTTCCGGAAGACGCGAAAATCCCGAACGGACACTGCACCATACCATCTCTGTTCGTATACTGCGCCAGAAAAGGAAGAAAAGCCGCTTCGGACAGCGCGCACTCCCCCTGCCGCGGATCCAAAAGCGGATTCGGATTCGGGGGCATCTCTAACCGCAGGAACTCCTCCTGGTCCCTGTCCGTCGTTCCGAAAGAGGAAAGAGAGGGGATGAAACATCAGGGATCGGGGCAGTCTCTGTTCAAAAATTCAGAAATAGCGATGACGCAGCTGGATCCGATAAAAGATTACGGCGACGGAAACGACGTCATCGTTTTTCAGGATGCCGACGAGGCCGAGAAGGAGAACAGGCCGATCGAAGTAGTGATATTCCTCGCAGATCCCGTGTCGCTATCCGCCCTGATCCAGCTCGCGTCATATTCCAAAACCACGCCGGGACCCGCCGCGGTGATGCCGTACGGCCACGGATGCCAGCAGATATACGCTATCCCCAGGGCAGAGGGCGAATCCGGAGATCCGCATGCGGTAATCGGGATGACAGACATGTATGCCAGACGCTTCATCCGCCCCGACGAGCTTTCGTTCGCGGTTCCGTACAAACTCTATAAACGTATGATGAGCGACATCGACGGATCCTTCCTTCAGAAAGAAAAGTATCTGGAGAATCTGCGGAGAAGCAGGTGCGCGGAGCCGGAATGATAATAAACTGCGGATGAGAAGATGCGCGCGGATCCAAGTACAAAGATTTTTATCTAAAATATGGTTAGGGCATCCCGTTGGGCTCTTAGCTTAGCCAGGTAGAGCGCTCGGCTCATAACCGAGTGGCCGCCGGTTCGAACCCGGCAGGGCCCACCATTTCCTTATCCGGATCGTCATTTTGAAATCCTATGATTCCGGCAGGCCTGCGGCTAATGTTCCGAAATCTCAGGGATTTTTTGAACGCTTAAACGGGGAGACTTAAAAATCCAGGTCTGAACTAATATCATCAATGATGCGTGATTTCTGAAAAAACGCTGTTTCACGCTCCGGCTATTTAAAAAAGCCCCTTGTGATAAATGCATAAAAATATGATTAATCGAATTATTATGAATAATTTACAGAAATCCACGATAAATAAAAGATTTATACATTTAATGTGATGTCAAAAACATGGGGGAGTATCTGGTACGCGAGCAGTATCTCAGCAAGATCCGTGCGGGTCGCGACGATACGGGGGTCATCAAGATCATAACGGGGATGAGGCGCTGCGGGAAATCGGTCATCCTGGAACTGTATGCGGAAGAGCTCAGGAAGTCCGGTGTTCCCGAGGAGGACATCATCTTCATCAATTTCGAGAAATTCGAGTTCCAGAAGATAAAGACCAGCGAACAGCTGAACGATTACCTCAGTCAGAGGATCAATCCAGACCGCATAATGTATGTTCTTTTGGATGAGATACAGGATGTGAAGGATTGGGAACTGTCCCTTTCGGCGATGAACGCCGAGAAGAACTGCGATGTCTACGTCACCGGTTCCAACTCTGATATGCTCTCGTCACAACTGGCCACCCATATATCCGGACGCCACACGGCGATCAAGGTGATCCCTCTGTCATTCTCCTAGTACATGGGGAGGCATGGATACGCCGACAGGGAGAAGGCATTCATCGAATACCTGGAATGCGGGGGTCTGCCGGGAGTGGATCCATCGAGGGATCTGAGATACAGGCAGGACTATCTTCAGGGAGTGTACAGCACTATCGTTGTCAAGGACGTCCTGAGGCATGTCAACGTCAGCGATCCCACAAAGGTGGAGACGATAGCGAGGTTCCTGTACGCGAACATCGGCAACATCACCAGCAAGGCATCAGTATCTGAAGGTACCGGAATCCCGGAATCTACCGTGGGGATCTACATGAAAGCAATGGAGGAGGCATTCCTCATACTGCCCTGCGACCGTTACGACATGGTCGGGAAGAGATTATTCGCAACAGTTGGGAAGTATTACGTCACCGATCTGGGGATGAGGAAAGCCGTTCTGAACATCACTGCGGGCACGGACATAAGCAAACCGCTGGAGAATCTGGTGTACGTGGAACTGCTGCGCAGAGGATATGACGTCAGGGTGGGATGTTACAGGGACTCCGAAGTGGATTTCCTCGCCGTAAGGCACGACGCCATGGAGTATATCCAGGTATGTCAGACCCTGATGACAGACGATACCCGGAAACGGGAAATCAAACCGCTTATGAGGCCGAAGGACAACTATGCTAAGACAATCCTGACGCTGGACCGCTTCGGTCTCGGTAATGAGAACGGGATACTGATCAAGAACGTTCTGGATTGGTTAATGGAATGAATGTTTCCGACACAGGTCCATGTTGCCGAACTTATACCTGTATACAGGATATAAGTTGCCTGGATCTTCGATGACTGGCCATTGCCTTATGCGGTTCTCGGCGGATCCGCCGAAGAACCGGAGAAAAAGGAGAAGCTTCCGCTGTCCGAAGGGAAATGAGCCTGCGGCACTAGAAACAAAGGGAAATTCTTCTCTGGGTGCGGGACCCGGAGGCCGGAGCAATCGATGGAAGATGGTTAGGATGTCTCCATGAAACTGTAACTACTGGCCTCTGATGAAGAAACAGAAGGACGTCCATCTTTGTATCGGTGATGACTTTCTTTGCTCCCTCGAAATCGAACTCTTATTCAGGAAAATCCATCCCTTCCAAAAGATCGCTGTGCTTGACCATGAACGAGCCGAATTTCTTCAGAAGGCTTTTGTCCTCTGGCATTCTGACGTACTTCCCGTCCGCGAGGAACGTGATCCTGGGAATGAGTCCGGGTACATGCCGTTGTCCTGGTCGAAAGGCGAGACCGTCCCGAGGGCCATGAACACGCGGCCCGCAACTTCATTCGAAGTCCCTCTTCAGTACCCGAACGGTTTCTATCCCCGGAAATCAGGGGGTTGTAAAATGCGACATGAAGAAGGCTGGGCGGCATAATTGCCGACTCGGCAGGGCCCGCCTTTCTTCCATGCCCTTTCATCCTTATCGGATTGCCTTACAGAGAAGTCTCCCTCGACATCGGCAGCATTCAATACCTGTCCCGGCATTGCAGACGGCGGAAGGAATGGCCATGGGACGCGGAGTGCTGGTCGTAGGGAGCTCGAACGTGGACACGACGATCTATCTGGATAGATTCGCCTCGCCCGGGGAGACCGTGCAAGCGAGAGGGAAGAGGATATCCTGCGGCGGAAAAGGCGCCAACCAGGCCGTGGCGGCGGCGAGGGCCGGAGCCGAGACATCGTTCATCACCGCTCTGGGCGACGATGCCGGGGGCAGGATGCTCGAGGAGAGGCTCGCCGGAGAGGAGATATCTCTCTCCGTCGTCCGGAAGCGCGCCGACACGGGGCAGGCGTTCATCGAGGTGGACGGCCGCTCCGAGAACCGCATAGCAGTCATCGGAGGGGCCAACCTGATGCTGTCCCCGGAAGACGCGGAGGCCGTGTCAGATCGCATCGCCGGATGCGCCGTCCTC
>JAEEKU010000010.1 GCA_016282555.1 Methanomassiliicoccaceae archaeon | reverse complement strand
TCTTGATTCCAGAGCTACAGTTATGACATCGGCGCATGACGCGGCGTCTTTCTCTATCTCTTTTCCCCAGAACCTGATTACTATCCATCCCTCGGACTCCAGTTTTACGCTGACCTCTCTGTCGCGTTCGATGTTGCGCTCGATCTTGGCGATCCAGTATTCCCGGTTGGTATGAATGCGATTTTTCCGGTTCTCCCAGTCGTAACCGTGCCAGAATTCGCTGTCGCAGAACACCGCGACCTTCTTTCCTATGAATGCTATATCCGGACAGCCGCAGACGGATCTGCAGTTTTTACGGTAACGGATGCCGCGGCTCCGCAGCTCTTTGCGCAGTTTCAGCTCTATGCCGGTGTCTTTTCCGCGTATGGCTCTCATGTTTTTGCTGCGCTGTTCGGGAGTCAGTACATCTGCCACGATTCTGAAAACGATTCAGGAGATATTATAACGCCGGTGTTCTGTATTTGTCATTATCTGCCGCCGCGGATCCCGTTCATTTTCAAACGCCAGGGGGCTGTCGTTTTCAGATTTCAGTATGTTTCTGTCCGCTTGTTTCAACACTTTATGTTCGAAATGTGTAATTAATTAGTACCTGCAGGTACCTGAAACGTGTAATTAATTCCTATAGTATTTCGATGCAGAGTCCCGGATGCCGTGTCCGGCAATCTTCATGACCGAAGTTTGAACAAGGATCCGGAAACAGTTTTAGTTAAGTTTTTTACGGGGTTACGCATCCCCCGGACAGGGGAAAGAACCGTGTTGGGTCCGGAAGAGATGAAAAAGGCTGCAGCCGAAGAAGCGGTAAACAGATTCGTCCGCGACGGAATGGCGCTGGGCCTCGGCACCGGTTCGACTGCTTACTACGCCATCAGGAAGATCGGGGAGATGGTCTCCGCCGGCTGCGATTTCATCTGCGTGGCGACTTCAGTCCAGAGCGAGAATCTCGCCAGATCCCTGGGAATAAAGACCGCGGAGCTGGACGAAGTCGGGAGCCTCGACGTCACCATAGACGGCGCGGACGAGATAGATCCGGATCTGCAGCTCATCAAAGGGCTCGGAGGGGCGCTTCTCAGAGAGAAGATCGTCGCCGCGGCCACGGTCAAAGAGGTCATAGTCGCGGACGGAGGGAAAACAGTGGAGAAGCTGGGGACCAAAGTTCCTCTTCCCGTGGAGGTATTGAAATTCGGACACGAGCACACCGCCCGCGCTCTCAGAAGATTCGGGTGCGAGCCGGTTCTGAGAATGTCCGGATCGGATCCTTTCGTCACCGACGGCGGGAATCTCATCTATGACTGCAGGTTCGGCGGAATCGACAGGCCTTTCTATCTTGAAATGGCTCTGGACTCCGTCCCCGGCGTGGTGGAGAACGGCCTGTTCCTCAATACCGCGTGCGAAGCGGTGGTCTGCGACAGCGGCGGAACCGTCAAATTCATGTCGGAGGGCGTCCGCGGAAAGCGGGAGCAGGACGAGATCAGAATGATCTGACCTTTAAAATTAACAGTGTTTTTTTTATACCACTTCAGTATAAGCACGTTCGATTCAATTCGCTAAGGTGAAGAAGATGAAGATGCCCAGAGCAATCAAAAGATATTGCCCTTACTGCAAAACCCATACAACCCAGGAGGTTGAGAGGGTCAAGAAGAAGAAGGCAAGCGAACTTAAATGGGGTCAGAGGAGATTCAGAAGAGTCACCGCAGGTTACGGAGGTTTCCCCAGGCCTAAGCCCGAAGGAAGGGAAAAGCCCACCAAGAGAATCAACCTCAGATACAGATGCAACACCTGCAAAAAGGCAAATCTCGCCCCCTGCATCCGCGCGAAGAAATTCGAACTTACGGAGTGATCCTATGACCGGAGATTTCATCAGGGTAAAGTGTCCCGACTGCGCCAACGAGCAGATTACGTTCAGGAAGGCCGCCAGCAAAGTCGTCTGCAGCGTCTGCGGCGCCGCTCTCGTCGTTCCCAAAGGCGGAATCGGCGAAATCAAGGGCGAAATTCTCGAGGTAGTCGGCTGATGTCTAACAGATCCAGAGACTTTCCCGAAAACGGCGAACTGGTCGTCTGCAGCGTGACGAGCGTCAAGAACTTCGGCGCGTTCGTCAAACTGGATGAGTACGGCGACAAGGAGGGTTTTATCCACGTCAGGGATGTAGCCTCGGGATGGGTCAAGTACATCAAAGATTACGTAAGAGAAGGACAGAAAATAGTCTGCAAAGTTCTGGGCGTCGATCACGCGAAAGGTCACATAGACCTTTCTTTGAAAGCAGTCAACGAGCATCAGAAAAGAGAGAAGATCCAGCAGTGGAAGAACGAGACGAAGGCCGAGAAGCTCATAGAGTTCATCGCGGAGAAGCTATCCGTTTCCGTGGACGATGCCTACGAACTTTTCGGAAACGAGCTTCTCTCCGATTACGATTCGCTCTACGACGCTTTCGAGTCCGCGGTCTCCTACACCGAGGATTTCAAAGACAGCTATTCCGGAGAGTGGGTGGACGTCTTCCTCGAGGTCGCATCCGAGAACATAACCCCTCCGTCAGTCCAGATAGAATCCATTCTGGAGCTCACTTCTTCCGCTCCGGACGGGATGGAGCGGATAAAGAACGCCCTTATAGACGGTCTCAAAGCCGCCGGAGACGGATCCGCGGAGATAACCTGCGTGGGATGCCCCAGATACCGTCTGGTAGTCACCGCCGCCGAGTACAAGGAAGCGGAAGAGACTATGAAACTCGTTACGGATCGTGTTTTGAAAAATCTGCTTTCCAACGGCGGAACGGCAGTAGTCAAGCGTGAGAACAAGTGATATGCGTTCGGAAATACGCAGATGCGGGAAATGCGGGAGATATGCTCTCGCAGACTGCTGTCCTGTCTGCGGTTCCGCAACGCTTAATCCTCTGCCGCCGAGATATTCTCCCGAGGATCGCACAGGGAATTATCGCAGGAAGGCTCTGATACAGGAGTACGGAGAGAATGGCAAGCTTCGTGAAGTGGGACTTCAGGCCGGAGTTTCGCAGTCCGATACTCATCGAAGGCCTTCCCGGAGTTGGGAACGTAGGCAAAATCGCGGCCGATTACGCCGCGGACGCGCTCGGCGCGAAACGCGTGCTGAGCATTTTTTCCGAAGAGCTGCCTCCGCACGTCTCCGTGAACGAGGATTCGGTGGCCGTTCCGGTTTCACACAGCCTGTGGATGGTTCCGGATGTCCGCGGGCACGATATCCTGTTTCTGCTGGGCCAGTCCCAGGGAACCGATATGCGCGGCCAGTACCTGCTTTCGGATTTCGTTCTCAGGATGATCCTGAAGTACGATCCGTTTCTGGTGATCACTCTCGGGGGATACGGAAAAGGAGCCGAGGTTCCCGATCCCGGGGTCATCGGAGCGGTTTCCAGAGCGGAGCTGAAGGAGCGTTTCGCGGCTTCGGGAGTGAAGTTTATTCCGGGAGAACCGGGAGGAGGCATAATCGGGGCTGCCGCCGTCTTTCTGGCTCTCGCGGGCGTATACGGAATAGATTCCGTCTGTCTCATGGGAGAAACGTCCGGGTACGCGGCGGATTTCAGGAGCGCCGGAAGAGTCGTTTCGGTGATTTCGGACATCATCGGAAGAGAGATCGACGTTTCCGGATTCGACGAGCTTATTTCAGATTCCGAATCTTCCGAATCTCCGGAGAAAGACACCGCCCGGGAGAGCCGTCTATCTTATTTCGGATGACTGTTCAGCAGTTATATTTAAATATAATATCTTCATTGCCCGATTATCCCCACTTAGCTCAGACTGGCCAGAGCGGCTGACTGTAGAGTGTTTTCGGAAACTCCGATACAGCCGCTGAAATCAGCAGGTCCCCTGTTCAAATCAGGGAGTGGGGACCATCTCTTCTTCCGACCATGGTTTTTCGTTTCACTGTCGCTATAACTGATGAGCGGCTGTTTAAAATCATGAAAGCCCTCATCGGCGGAAGCTCCCGGCAAGAACTGGAACACCGCCAAGATCGCCGGCAGTACCGCACAGGGCATGAAGGATCCGGATTCGAAGCGGAGGGAGTCAATCTCTATGATTACACCTTTAGGGATGTACCAGCTGCTTCTTATGCAAGCTGAAGAACGTATGCATCTTCGGATACAGGATTGCCGAAAGAGCCAGCCGATGACTGCCGCCGTAAAGATGTTCGGAACGTTCATTGGAGCAGCCAGTCGATTACATTCACCACTTCGATGCCGTTGTATGATCCGAGTCCGAAACGATCCAGGGTAAGGACCGTCTTACGGTAATTATCGCCGATCTTCCCGTAAGGACGGAACTCCCTGTTCTTCGTTTCTTCGGACATCATGGTCTGCGAGACCTGAAAGTATTCGGTGACATTTCCGTCGGAGACCGTGAAGTCCACCTCGTAATCCCTGTAGCTGCCTGTGCGCACCACAGGATATCTGCGACAGAGTTCCGTGAAGACGATGTTCTCCAGAGGTTTGCTTATGTCCGGGGTCCGGGCGCCCCTCATCAGCACTCTGCGCATCCCCGTATCTGCGGCGTAATACTTTCCTTTGGACCGGAGGATCCTCCTGCCTACGATATCGTATCTCTCGCAATAATCGAACAGATGAGCGGACATCATCTCCTCTACGAACTTCTGTACTGTCGGATACCCGATGCCGAGATCCTTGGAGATGTTGTCCACGTTAGTGACATTGCCGACATTCGAGAACAGATATCTCGCTATTGTGATCACCTTGGAAACATCATTGCTGCCGGTATGAGCCAGAACGTCCTTTACAAGGACCGTATTGAAGAGATCCTCCAGCTGGCCTTCGCAGAGCTCTGCGCCTCTCGCGGGCTCTATTACCGGCAGCGAACCGTAGCGGAGGAACTGATCGAATCTCTCGTACTTGTCTCCGGGGTATAGTGAAATATACTCTTTGAATGAGAAGGGGCGAACTTCTACCTCTATGTACCTGCCTGAAATCTTGGTGGCAAGTTCGGAGGACAGCATCTTGGAACTTGAACCTGTGATGTACACATCGCAGTCCCTGCGGGCGACCATCTCAGCCACCACTCTCTCCCACCCGTCCACATCCTGTATCTCGTCTATGAAGATGTAATGGATCCCGTTTCCTTCGATCCCGTCGTGAATATACTTTTTGAGATCCTTCCAGTCCATATCCTCGTCTACAAGGTCAAGATCGAGAAAGATTACATTGTCCTCCTTGCCGAGAGTGTTCCTGAACTGCCTTAGCAGAGTGGATTTACCGGTACGCCGCATGCCTGTGATGACCTTGACGAGATCAGTCTTCCCCTTTGCACAGGCGAGCAGATTAAGCTGTTTTTCTCTCGGTACTTCCATAAATCACCATCGCTGATGAATTATATAATCCTAAGTATCATTAGGATTTTTACTTATATCATTAATTATACTAAATATTGTTAGAATAATTTTAAATTGAACAGCACTCTTCCGAAAAGGGGGCGGGGACCATTTCCCTCCGGCCCCTCTGATTTCATCACGAGTGCAATTTCGGATGGCGCCCTCAGCAGTCCCGGAGAGTTCTTCTTCGAGGGGGCCCCCGGGGATGTCGGGAGGATCCGCCGCCACACCTGCAACGGCGGGGACTGCAAGTACATAAAGGCCGCCGGAGTTAAACTGAACAAAGATGCCGGTACGAAAGGAAAGGTGAAATGATACGAAGCCGGCCGTCTCAGATTCCGCTCGTCTCCGGACAGTTGTGTAAACAGTATTATTCAGTCCGCCATCCTCCTGAATCCGATATTCACGCCGTACTTTTCTTTCAATATCCATCTGAGGCCTGTGTTTATCATGCCGTTGGACAAATTATCCGCGTCCTCCAGAGTTATGATATGGCTGGCCAGACAGTTCAGGAACATATGCACGAGGCCTGATACAATAACGGACAGAGTCTCTGCGATTTGCGTGCTGGGCTCTTCCACGTTAATCCGGAGGTCATTGAACATTCTGTCTTCGATATAGGAACGATATCTCATAGAGAATTCCGGATCCCTGTATTCCATGACCAGCGGAGTCAGATATCTTTCATTCTCGACGAACAGCTCCTGGAAGCGCGGTATAAACGATTGGAAATCGCGGCTTTCGTTGTTGCTGGTCTCGAACAGATCGCGGATCAGATCCATCTGTTTCTGTTTTATGGAATCCAGCACATCGCTGATATCATTATAGTAGTAATAGAAAGTGGAGCGCGTGATGCCCGCATTCCTGCAGACATCCTCTACGGTCACTCTCCTTTTTTCCTGTGTGATATACAGCTCCCAAAACGATTCCTGAATGCACATCATAGTCCTGTTCCTTGCCGCTTCATAGGTCCTCATATGCTGTTCACCAATTTCTTACATAATGATTGATTTTGTAGTATTTTATTTAAACTGAATGATGCTATATTAAATATTGAACAAAATATTCAAAGTTCGAGGTCATAACAATGGCGCTTAAGAATCTATTCGGAACAGATTCCCCCTCGTCCGCCTGCGGCAGCGCGTGCGGTTCAGGAGACAAGAAGAGATCCTCTGAATGCGGAAGCGCCTGCGGCTCGAGCGACAAGAAGAGGTCTTCCGCCTGCGGCAGCGCATGCGGTTCAGGGGACAAAAAATGAATCAAACGGCCCCCCGGATCCGGAGGGCCACTTTTTGATACTATGGATTATTTCGCTTTCCAATTTCATATCACCGAGGCCTGTGATCAGCGTTGCAAACATTGCTACATCTACTCTCTCGGCAGCCATGCCAGATTCACGGAGATGCCCCTGAAGGATATGATAACGGTTTTGGACAACATCAAGGAATTCTGCAGAAGGGCCAACCGTCTTCCTTATCTGTACATAACCGGCGGGGATCCGATACTACATCCCGATTTCTGGTCATTGGCACATATTCTGAAGTCCGAGAGGATCCGTTTTGCGATATTGGGCAATCCGTTCCATCTGACCGGGGACGTATGCAGGAGACTGAAGGATTGCGGGTGCTGCAAGTACCAGCTCTCCCTCGACGGCCTGAAAGACACTCATGATAATATCAGACAGCCCGGATCATACGATTCCACGATGGACGCGATACCGCTCCTGAGGAAAGCGGAGATAGACGTCGCCATCATGGCCACGGTCTCCAAATGGAACGTAAAAGAGATCCCTGAACTTATCGACGAGGTTGTCAGGAATAAGGCCGACATCTTCGCATTTGCCCGCTACTGTCCTTCGCCGGCGGACAGGGATACGACCTGCGATCCTTCGGAATACAGGGATATGTTGGATAAGTGCTGGAAGAAATTCGGGCAGTACAAGGATTCGGACACATATTTCAATCTGAAGGACCACCTCTGGACTTTGTACAGATACGAGATCGGGGACTTCGATCCCGAAGATTTCCCGGATGACGAATACGTATACGACGGATGCAACTGCGGCAATTCCCATCTTACCATACTGTCCGACGGCGCCGTATACGCATGCAGGAGAATGGAGAGCAAAGTGGGCAACGCCCTGACAGATGATCTGTACGATTTGTTCACAGGACCCGAAATGGATGCGTACAGGGTGTACGAGAATTTTGAGAAATGCTCCAAATGCGAGCTGCTGCGTTTCTGCAGGGGCTGTCCTGCAGTCGCTAAAGGATATCACGGCAGCATGTACGCGCCCGATCCCCAGTGCTGGAAGGCGATTCATATTGATGAAGGCAGTTAAGATAGACAGGATAACGCCGGCAGAGGAAGTGTCATTGACGGAGGTTCCGATACCTTCCGTACGTCCGGGATGGGTTCTGGTGAAGGTCAGGGCTTTCGGAATGAACCACTCTGAGAAGATCCTGAGATTAGGGGAGATCGAGGCAGATTACATCTCAAAGCCGGTGATTCCCGGGATTGAATGCGCAGGCGAGATAGAGGATCCTTCGGATACCGATATGAAAAAAGGGGACAGGATCATCGCGATGATGGGCGGAATGGGGCGCAGCTTCGACGGCAGTTATGCGGAGTACGCATTGCTTCCGGCACATCACGTCTTCAAGGTAGAAACAGATCTTCCGTGGGATGAACTGGCTTCCGTTCCTGAAACATACCTTACCGCATGGGGTTCATTGTTCGAATGTTTACAGCTGAAGAAGGGAGAGGCCCTCCTTATCCGCGGAGCGACCTGCGCGCTGGGATACGCCGCGATAGACATCGCGAAGGCAGCGGGATGCAGAATCATAGGGACGACTCATCGCGAAAGCAAACTCGGGCTTCTCAAAGGGATCGACGAAGCGGTTCTGGATGACGGGGCGCTGTCAGAGAAGGGCCTGATTGCCGACAAGGCCCTGGATCTTGTGGGTCCCAAGAGTATTCTGGACACATTGCGCACCGTGAAGAAGGGAGGGATAGTCTGCGATACGGGAATTCTCGGCGGTGTTTTCGAATTGAACGGCTTTGATCCCATCAAGGACATTCCCAACGGGGTTTATCTCACCGGGTATTTCAGCAATTATCCTACTCAGGATACGGTGGACAGCATCTTCCGGTTCATTCGCGACCATGATCTTCATCCGGCATACGCGGAGCGCTTTGATTTTGAGGACATCCGCGATGCCTGCAAGACATTGGACGAGGGCAGATCGAACGGAAAGATTGTCGTCGTCATGAAATAATTGAAGCAGCAGCGTGTCTCCGGCCGGATCTTTTCAAGCATTTTCTGAAGCCGTTATCCAAAGTGCGATTGTCCGTCTGCCGGCCGGTGCCGGAAACGTTCTCGTCCGTGGCGGTTGCAATATACCAGGAACATTTTGACACACGGCGGGCCGAAGGCACGTGTTTTCATGATAATATCATGCCGCCGGAAGAACCGGGCCGAGGGTATTTACCGGCGGGAGTTTCCGCGCAATTCGGAATGAACCCGTCCGGCGGTGATCCGGAGGTCTGTTTTCAACACCGGCCGTCCGGTGCCGATATAAGGGAAAAGGTTTGTGCCGGCCGTCATCCGCCGTGCCGGCACGTTCATTCGTTCTCGGCGTTCCTCTCCCTGTTGAGCCTCCACCAGTTTCTGATTCCGACGAACGCCATTATCAGATAGATCGACTTCTTGGTCAGATACACGGGATCGAACATGACTACGTACATAGCCACTGCCACTATGTCCGTCGCCAGCCACAATACATACTGCTCCCGGTACCTGAATGCGCTCAGGATGACCGCGATTATTCCCATGCTGACCGTGTAAGCGTCCAGCAGGGCTACGTTTCCGCCGGCGGCATCCAGAATGCAATAGTACGCCGCTCCCGACGCTGCTACAGCAGCGAACACCAGCGCATCCTGCCTGTACGTCAGCCTTTTGGTCTTGGTCAGCTCGGCCTGGACGCTGTCCCTGTGCCTCGACCAGACATACCACTGGATAAAGCCCATCGGCAGGTACAGAAACAGCTCCAGACACATCGTGCCGTAAATGTTCCAGTATGCCAGGTATACTATGTACGCGGCGGTGTTGACGATCCCGAACACGCAGTTCGATACCGAAGCCTTGGCGGTGAAGAATATGCAGAGTATCCCGCACACGGCGCTGACGAAGTTGATTATGGTCAGCCATGCCGGGTTTCTCGACGAGGAGGGATCGATGAACGCGGCCGCCATGGAGTATCCCGCGACGGCCGTCATGATAGCGATCATCAGCCATTCATACCACCTGAGCCGCCTGAAGGATTCCTTCAGGTTTCTCATATAATCCATTTCATCCTCTCCTTCGGATTCATGCCTCTGATCTCGGTTCCGTTTATCGGCACGGCCTTCCTTCCGGCGTCGACTATCCTGTGGACCGCGCCGGGATACGCTCTTGCGAAATAATCGCCGTAAGAGGGCTCGCTGGAATACACCGCGTCCGGCCTGCCGCATATCTTCAGCACTTCGGGCGTCTCCCTGTCCCAATCTTCTCTGCCGTCCGGCGTCAGCATGCCGGATATGTCAATTCTGGCCGGGAATACGTTGCCGAACTCCCGGCAGAGTTCGCACAGCCTCTCCCATCTGCGCTCCGGCGAGATGTAATCCTCCCGGATCCCTTCGGAATATGCGAAGAACAGTATCGCATAAACGGTGCGGCACTCTTCCGAAGCCACTTCGATGCAGTACTTGTGACCTCTGTGCAAGGGCATGAACTTGCCGCCGAACATGCCCGTATCAAATTCGGTCATATCCCCTCCGGATATAATGCACCCGTAACGGATGCGGCCTATCGTTCAGATAGGAATTCTTTCGTAAACTGGCTCCGATTGAAAAAATACTCTCAGCAACGATGCTGGGACATGACGGAACAGTCTGTTTTCATTATAATTCCTTCCGTTGCCGTTTATTCCGGCGGGAGACCCGTAGACTATTTCTGATTTAATCGTTTCTGTTTTTTTTAACCGTGTTTTTCAGATTCGGCATCCCCGGATCGGTATGGTGCCTGACGCAGGATCGCTGTGAGAGTCAGTCTGTGACTGCCGCCGCGAAGACGGTCCGGAACGTTCGTCGGAGCAGCCGGTCGATTGTATTTACCGCTTCTATGCCGTTGTACTATCCGGGTCTGAAACGATCCAAGATAAGGGCCGTCTTACGGCAATTGCCGCCGACCTCCTGCAAGTCTCCGCCGGGGATCCGCTTTTATCAGAAACCCTGCCCTTCCCGCTATCGATTTATTTCAACAAAACCTTCGTCACGTATGTACTACAACGGATACTGCGGCCTGAAACTGTCCGCCCTGGGTTTCGGGGCGATGCGCCTCCCCGTCAGGAACGGCAACGACGCGGAGATAGACGAAGCGGAGGCTCTGAGACTCGTAGACGAGGCTTACAAAGCCGGGATCAACTATTTCGACACCGCATGGGGGTACCACGCAGGCAACTCCGAGATCGTTATGGGGAAAGCTCTGGAGAGGTATCCGCGCGACTCCTTCTTTCTCTCCACCAAGTTCCCCGGATACGATGTCAGCAACTTCGGAAAAGCAGAGGAGATCTTCGAGAAGCAGCTGGAGAAATGCCGGACGGAATACTTCGACTTCTACTTCCTTCACAACGTCACCGAGCTGAACATCGGGAAGTACCTTGACGACGACAGATATCATACGTTCAGCTATCTCATGGAGCAGAAGAGGAAAGGCCGCATAAGGCATCTGGGGTTCTCCTGCCACGGCAGCCTGGAGACTATGGAGAAGTTTCTGGAGAAGTACGGCGACAGCATGGAGTTCGGAATGATCCAGCTAAACTATCTGGACTACGAGTTCCAGAACGCCCGCGGGAAAATAGAGATCCTCAGAAGCAGAAACATTCCCGTATGGGTGATGGAGCCCCTCCGCGGCGGCCTTCTGGCCAGACTCCCGGAGGATCGCATGAAAGAGCTCGAGAGCCTCCGTCCCGGCGTCAGGCCTGCGGAGTGGGCGTTCAGGTTCCTGCAGTCGATCCCCGGCGTGACCATGATACTGTCAGGAATGAGCGAGATGTCCCAGATGATGGAGAACATACGCGTTTTCGACAGAAGGGAGCCGCTGGAGGAGAAGGAGATCGAGACCCTGAAGCGGATCGCCAAAGGCATGGTCAGCGGAAAGATCGTCCCCTGCACCTCATGCAAGTACTGTCTCTCGCATTGCCCGAAGGGCCTCGACATACCCTCGTTCATGTCCCATTACAACGAGACCAGCTTCACCGGCGGAGGATTCATCTCCGCCATGTACATCATGTCCCTCCCCGAAGACAAGAGGCCGTCCGCCTGCATCGGATGCGGGAGCTGCGAGAAGGTCTGCCCCCAGAGCATCAGGATATCCGAGAAGATCGGAGAGCTCGACACCATGACCGCCGGCACCGTCAAAGCCATGTCCGGAGGGAAGCGAGGCCCGTAACGCAGTAATTCCGCATCGACGACGGGGCTCTCCCGGACGGAGACAGGTTTCCGAGAACCGGTCTCTCCGGAGGGGCCCTCGTTCCGTTAAATACGCCGAACGGCATGCGAAGAACAGGTGCCGTCATGTTTTTCCGGAAGAAAAAGAAAAAAGAGGAGCCGAAAGCCAGGGAAACCGTGGAATCGTTCTCCGTAGTAACTCTGGAGATCTCCAGCACGTCCTCCCTGACCGAGCTGGAAGCCGTCCGCACCGGGAGCGGAGCGGAAGTCTCCGTATACGGCAAGCACTGGGGCAGCGGGGAGCGCTTTCTGAAGGGAAGAGCCGAATGCGGAGCCGATGAGATCCTGGCTCTTCTGAACGAATGCGATCTGATAGGATGGGACGGCTTCGCCGGAGAGCATCCGCCGGGTCTTCTGGACGGAGGGACGTTCGCGCTGACCGCGACCGTCAACGGAGGCCGCCGGGTTTCCGCCGGAGGATCCGGGATAAACCCCGGGAGCATCGACAGGCTGGCGGACGGGCTGTTCAGCATCGTGAATGAAAAGGGCCGGATGTTCGAAGAGCCGCGAGGTCCCGCTCCGGAGCTATTCCCGCGGCGTCCGGAACGCTTCCGGGCGGGATTGTACGTCAGGATGTCAGCATTCCCTGCGGGACGTGAATTTGCGGACGGTACGATATGCGATCCGGCAGAATCTGCTGCGGCTGCGGCAGGATAATTATAAACTGCCGGACGGATACGAAGATGCGGGAATGAAGATCTCTCCGATATACCTCGTATTTATCGCCGCCATACTGGCCGGGATCCTGAATATGTTCTCGAAGGATCTTCTGAACGCCGGCATGGGCCCCATGGAGATCTGCGCCTGCCGCGAGGGCATAACCGCCGCCGTGTTCGGTCTGATCCTGTTGTTCCTTGACCGCCGGTCCTTCAGGATCAGGATCCGCGACATCCCGCTGTTCCTGTTGTTCGGAGCGTTCAACGTGATCTCCAACGTGTGCGTGTTCACCGCGCAGGAAACACTTCCGCTGGAGGTAGCGGCGGTGCTGGAGATGACCAGCCCCTATTTCATGCTGGTGTTCGCATTTTTCCTGTTCGGAGACAGGATAACCGGGAGGAAAGTCCTGGCGGCTGTTCTCGCCTTCGCCGGATGCATCTTCATCATCGGCATAGCGGACGACCCCGGAGACATGAACGTCCTGGGCATCGCAACGGGGCTTCTGTCGGGGGCGACTCTCGCCGCGTTTACTATAGGAAGCAAGTACGTGGGAGAGAGGGGGTATTCGGAGAACTCGGCTATGTTTTACTTCTTCTTGTTCAGCGCTTTGCTGATCATGCCCTTCTCGGATTCCGGCTGCATATTCTCGGCGGCAGCCGGCAGTCCGCTGGTGCCCGTCTGCATCCTGACCATGGGCGTGATGTGCACTCTTCTGCCCAACTATATCATCGTTTATGCCGTGAGAAGGACGGATCCGGCCGCGGTCTCCATCATAATCACGTCCAGTCTTATCGTCTCTACGATCTGCGGCGTCCTCGTTTTCGGCGATGAATTCGGAATAACGGACGTGATCGGAATCGTGCTGGTGATGACGGCCATAATCATCCTGGAGCCTCCGGAATCCGTTAAGAGAAGATTCGGGAAGCATGCAGGACCGGGTGATGCCGGGATCCGGCAGTGAAGCCGCGGGGTTGTCCGTTGCCGGCGCCGCATGCGGAGAACGGGCCGTATCCGGAAAACCGTTTAATCCGCGAGCATATACGCGCAGACAGTATGAAAGCGACGCGCGCAGACGATCTCGGGGAAACGATCGTTCAGTGTCCGGCCGGAACATTCAGCGGGTACCGCGATGACGGCGTCATTCATTTTCTCGGGATCAGGTACGCCGGATCGGAGAGATTCGGAGCCCCGGTTCCGTACAGATATCCGGACGGGATTCACGAAATGATTTCTCCCTGCCCTCTCGCGGTCCAGAAATCGTCAGGGGCGGGGATGCGCATGCCCGGCGCGGATACCGGCCGGCTGCCTCAGGAAGAGAGCTGCCAGTATCTTTCGGTCACTGTTCCGGAGGGAAGCAGAGAGAATCTTCCGGTCATGGTCTGGGTACACGGCGGGTCGTTCGAGTCGGGAGGATGCGATCTGATATCCTACGACCGCCGGCCGCTGGCAGCCGAATGCAATGTCATTGTTGCGGGGATAGGATACCGCCTGGGCGTGCTGGGATTTCTGAAGGACAGGAGCGGGAGGCTGTGCAACAACGGCCTTCTGGACATCATCGAGGGCCTGAGGTGGATCAGGGAAAATATATCGTCGTTCGGAGGGGATCCGGACAATATCACGCTGTTCGGGGAGTCTGCGGGGGGCGAGGCCGTGAGATGCATCCTGCTGTCCGAAGGCACCGGGGATTTGTATAAAAGAGCGATCATCCAGAGCGCTCCCGTCGGCGTCATGTCCGGCCGCAGGCCGATGGAGGAGAAGATGCTTGAGGAGCTGAATCGCATGCCCGCGGATGCGGATATCGGCGAGGTGATGAGGGTGCAGGCCGCCATATCATCCCATGTTACGGAGAGGGGACCTCAGAAACACATGATCTTCGGCCCGAACTTCGGAGTTTTTCCTCTTCCGGAGGAAGACGGGATAACGGACAGGATGAGGCGCGCGGCCCCCGATCACGATATAATAATAGGCACTACCGAGAGGGAGGCCGCGTTATTCATAGGCCTCAGAAAGAGAATCGTGGCTCTTGACAGGTGCTTTCTGACCAGATGGATAATTGAAGCGGCGATCAGGAAAATAACCGGCAGCCTGTTCACGAAACCCTGCGAGGATTTCGCGAAACAGTACGCGGCGTGCGGAGGCACGGCATACGTGTACCGTTTCATCTGGATGAAAGATTACGATTACATCGGAGCATGCCACACATCCGACGTCCAGCTGCTGTTCGGCGCCAAAGGGCTGAGCGGAGCGGACATTTCCATGGGAAAGACGGAATCAGAGACGCTGGAGGAGGGCAGACCCGTGAGAAGGATGTGGGCGGAGTTCGCCAGATCCGGAAAGGTCGCGGAGACGGAGATCGAGGGAATTCTCAGGATCGGAAGGATCGGAGACTGAGGTTCGTATATTTCCGGATCCCGGCGCGGGCCCGTTATCCGGGATCCGGCAGGAAACTTCGTCTCTTCACGAACCCTCCGTTCCGCGGTTCTGCTCTCCGGATACCTTTTTCGCTCTCTCTGCGATCCTGCATCCCAGATCGTATGCCGATTTCAGATCCTGTTCGAAGTGTCTGTCGCGATATTCTTTCTTCTGACTCTCGTCGAAGAGAGTGATGTCGTATCTGGAATAATCTTTGAACTGGTATGTGTTGAATATGTTGAGGGTCTCGCAGCATCCCATGATCTCGCTCATGGATTTGGGCGTCTGCCTGAGCGCCTCTTCGTAGCCCCAGCTTGCGTACATCTCTTCGGTCAGGTTCATAGTGTATATCATGCCGCAGGGGACCGGTTTCTTCCTGTTGAGCACGGGCTTTCCATCCTCGTAATGGTATGAATAAATGGGAAACAGCCATCTTTCCGCGAACGATCTGACCTGTCCGAGAGGCTGGCTGAAATAGACTGGTGATCCAAGGACGATCGCATCTGCTTCTCTGAGTTTCTCCAGAACGGGACGCAGGCTGTCCTTCATCGCGCACACGCCGTCCGTTTTGGCATTTTTCAGTTTGCAGGCGAAGCAGCTGATGCAGCCTTTGTACTCGTAATCATACAGATCGATTCTCTCCACGTCGAATCCGCTGTCCCTCAGGCCTTCCCCCGCTTTTTCAACCGCCTGAGCGGTGTTCCAGTTTTTGCGGGGGCTTCCGTTGATCACAAATGCCTTCATGCTCCGGAATGGGCATCGGTATATATGAATCCAGGCAAAGGATGCCTCTAATCTGAAATAATACTCATTTTATACATTAAATTAAAATATAATTAGATATTTGTCTAATTAAAAATACAAATAGTGTTCAGGTGTATAAAATGAGAAGAATTTTTCCGATCATGTTCGCGGCATCGGCTTTCCTGGCTCTGATGATTTCTTTTTTGCCTGAGGTTTCCGCGGAAGCCGGAACGGCCGATCCGGGAGATATCGGCTGGGTTCTGGTCTGCAGCGCTCTGGTGTTCATAATGTCGCCCGGCGTGGCTCTGTTTTACGGGGGGATGATCAGGAAGCAGAGCATGACTTCGGTTATGGCTCAGACCGCGGTCGTGATGGGGATCATGACGGTATCGTGGATAACCGCGGGATACACCATCGCGTTCAGTGGGGACTCTTTCGGACTCGCGGGAAATCTGGATAAGGTTCTGCTTATCGGAACGGAGTACGGAGATACGGTTTCCGGCATTCCGGAACTGGAATTCGTTCTTTTCCAGATGATGTTCGCTCTGATCACAGCCTCGATAGTTCTGGGGGCATGCATGGAGAGGGTCAGATTCAATGCGATCGCGGTATTCATCGCGGTCTGGTCGGTGCTGGTGTACGCTCCGATGGCGCACTGGGTATGGGGAGGAGGGCTGTTCGATCAGAACCTCGTCGTTCTGGATTTCGCCGGAGGCACCGTCGTCCACATCTGCGCCGCGACTACCGGCCTCGTGCTGGCGGCGTTCGTGGGCGGAAGG
>JAEEKU010000092.1 GCA_016282555.1 Methanomassiliicoccaceae archaeon | reverse complement strand
TATAAAGTGGCGAATCAGGGTCTAACTTAGATTCGTCGCCCTTTATATCTTGGGCTCTCAGAACGTGCTTGTTAGCATATTTTCTTTTGAAAGCATCAATAAAACATTCCTCTGATCCATATTGTGCTATAGCTTCTGTGCGCAGAGATTTATAGCAAGACTCAGTGGTAAGAACGTCTGAAATTGAACGGTGTGCTTGTTCGCGATCGATATCGAAGTGATATGCCATATAACTGAGTGTATGGCTGGGCATTTCCGGATGCAGTTTGCGTGAGAAACGCAGAAGATCGATGTAATCGTTTGAAAACGTCTTTTTTAGATGATCTGCGTAGCAATCATAAAGGAAATTGATATCAAATCCTACATTGTAACCTATTATCAGGTCATTTCCCAGAAATCTATCGAATTCTTTTATTGCAATATCCGCTGTTGGAGCGTTTTCAAGCATTTCATTTGTGATACTGGTTAATTCTTCAATGAATTTATTGACAAACTTCCCTTTTTTCGGAGGTGGCTGTACCAGGGTTTGGAATCTTTCAACTTCTTCGTTATCTACATAACGTACAGCCCCGACCTCGATGATGTCGTCCCATTCGGTACTCAATCCTGTTGTTTCTATATCCACAATACAATAATCATCGGGCAGTGCGATACGACTTTTTCCTTTTCCTTCACGTTTTGATTTCGGGATATCAGTGTCGCCAATACTTATTGTGCTTTCCATTATATCACCCTCAGGATTGTTCAGCTACCGTACAAAGATTTCTTAACTATTGTCAGGTCATTTGTCGTTATAATAATTTGAGGTCTCAGAGTCGAAAGATAGTTTCGGAGAGGCGTCCGAACCGGTCAAAACAACAATTTGAATTTCTACTATTGTAGATAGAGTGATGACAAACATGAGGTTTAAGGACAATAAACCTGATTTTGATATTGCGATCGTTGAATGAATCGGGAATCTATTCGACAGTTGATTGCGATTTTTAAACGGAGGATTAAAAACATTCAATTTCAACTACTGCAATGACGCGGTCGTGATCGGATGTTCAATCATACCGGGTCAACAGTTTTTCCTCAATATCAAAAATAAAACCGATATACTCCCATCCCATACCCCCACCAATGAGAAGCGACGCAGTAAAAAAAGGAATTTCCAAGGCCCCCGCGAGGAGTCTTCTGAGAGCCGACGGCCTCGACGATTCCGATTTCGACAAACCGTTCATCGGAATAGCCAATTCCTGGAACGATATTGTTCCCGGACACATCCACCTAAACGCTCTCGCCGAAGCGGTCAGAGAGGGAATTATCGAAGCCGGGGGAAGGCCTTTCGTCTTCGGTGTTCCGGCAGTCTGCGATGGAATCGCGATGGGCCACAAGGGAATGAGATACTCTCTCATCTCCAGAGACGTCATATCCGACTGCTGCGAAGTCATGGTCGAAGGCCACGCCCTCGACGGCTGGGTGGGAATCTCCAACTGCGACAAAGTGACTCCCGGAATGCTGATGGCCATGGGCCGCATGAACGTTCCCGGGTTAATCGTCACCGGCGGAGCCATGGAGCCCGGAAAGGACGGAGACAAAAACATGGATCTCCAGTCTGTGTTCGAAGCCGTCGGAGCCTACAGCGCCGGACTTATCTCCGAATCCGCCGTAAAGAAAGTCGAATGTTCCGCATGTCCCGAAATGGGAAGCTGCTCCGGACTCTTCACCGCCAACACCATGGCCTGCATGACGGAAGCCCTCGGCATGAGCGTGACCGGATGCGCCACATGCCTCGCCGACGATGTAAGAAAGCTCTCTATCGCGAGGGAATCCGGAAGAAGAATCGTTGAAATGGTGAAGAAAAATATCAAACCCAGGGATATAGTCTCGAGGGAATCTTTCCTCAACGCCATCATGGTCGACATGGCTATCGGAGGCTCCACCAACACCGCCCTCCATCTTCCCGCGATCTCCAAAGACTTCGGGTGCCCCGTGACTCTGGACGATTTCGACCGTATTTCCCGGGAAACCCCTCACATCACCAGCCTCAGGCCCGGAGGACCCTACAGCATAAAGGACATGGACGCCGCCGGAGGCCTTCCCGCCGTCCTCAACATTCTTAAAGACAAACTGTCCGACGTTCCCACCTGCACCGGGAAATCAATCAGCCAGATAGCATCCGAAAACGAAGTCCTCGACAGCAGCGTCCTGAGGCCGTTAGACAATCCTTTCCACAAAGAGGGGGGAATAGCCGTCCTCAAGGGAAATCTCGCTCCCGAGGGCTCTGTGGTCAAGCAGTCGGCCGTAAATCCGCAGATGATGGTCTTCTCCGGAAAAGCTAAAGTATTCGACAGCGAAAACGACGCTTCCGATGCTATAATGTCCGGAAAAATCGTTTCCGGCGATGTAGTAGTTATAAGATACGAAGGTCCCAAAGGCGCTCCCGGAATGCCGGAAATGCTTTCCCCCACCAGTCTGATAGTCGGAAGAGGCCTCGGGGATTCCGTCGCTCTGATAACGGACGGAAGGTTCTCCGGAGCTTCCAGAGGAGGAGCAATCGGCCACGTTTCCCCCGAAGCTTATGCGGGAGGGCCTATCGCGGCCGTCAGGGACGGGGATACAATCGAAATAGACATCCCCGCCAGAAAACTGAACGTGAAACTGTCCGATCAGGAAATCAAAGACCGTCTTTCCAGGATTAAACCCGTGGAAAGAGAAGTTACGGGAGTCCAGAAGAAGTACCGCATGCTGGTATCCGGCGGGGCTGACGGCGCATACTTAGGATGATTCATGTTCGGTTCCGACTCCGGAAAAGACACCCGCATAATGCTGGGGGATCCCAAAACCGCCATCTACGCGACGGTGATCCCCTTCATCATCTCGTCGATCATCGGCCAGATCAACATGCTGGCCGATCTGGCCTGGTGTTCCGGACTGGGCGCTTCCAGCGTTAATGCCGTCCAGTCCGTGGTTCCGCTGTACTGGGTGGTTTTCGATGTCGGTCTCGGAGTCGGACTCGGTTCCAACGTTCTTATTTCCAACTATATCGGAGCGGGAAATTACGATCGCGCCAGGAAAATACTCGCCCAGGGCACCGTTTTATCGGTGATAATCGCGGTTCTGATCGCTCCGTTCACTTTTCTTCTGATTGACCCGATGGTAACCTGGATGGGCGCTCCGGAGCTCATCGGCGCGGCCGAATCGTATCTTGCTCCGATTCTTATCTGCAACATTTTCCAGGTTCTCGGCCCCACTCTCTCCGGATTCCTGAGGGGCGAAGGCGCCGCGAAGAAGTCCAACTACTGCATAATTATCGGAACCCTCGCAAACATCGTTATCGATCCGATTTTCATATTCGGTCTGGATCTCGGAGTGGCCGGAGCCGGAGCGGCCACCGCTTTGTCCGGCGCGGTTTCGGTCATTCTGATGCTGTACATCTACCTCTCAGGCAAAACCACGATAAAGCTGTCGCTGAAAGGATACAGGTTCGATCGGAAAGAATCTTTCGCGATTCTCCGTCTGGGGATCCCCAAAATGGCCGAGATGTTCCTCCTGGATATAGCCGACGCCTTCTGCCGCAGCTTCTTCATCGCATGCGGGGGAGTGAACGCGATCTCCCTGTTCTCCATACCTTACCGCGTGGTCCTTCTGGCTTCCCTTGTCCCGGGCGCTTTCGGTCTCGCTCTGACTCCGGTTTCCTCCGCGAATCTGGGCGCGGGGAAGCCGGAGAAAAGCCTGTACGCTTACAACCTGTGCCTGAAATGGACTCTCGGGCTGACCGCAATCCTAGTGCTGATATATCTTACCTGCACCGAATATCTTCTCATTCCCTTCACGCTATCGGATTCCATGACGGAGCTTTCCCCGGAAATGATCGAGACTCTCCGCGTCCAGAGTTTCATCATCCCGTTTCTTGCGATATCTCTGGTTTCCAATTCCATGCTCCAGTCGCTTCAGAAGCCTATGCTTTCCCTTTCGGTCACGGCCTTTCGCACCCTTCTGATGGTTGTTCTTCTGGCCGCGCTCAGCACGACGACCGTGCCTCTGATGTGCTGGGGGCTGGTTCTGTCTCTGGCATTCACCGCATGTTACTCTTTCATGCTGGCCAGATACAACGTCGGAAAAATCATAAAATCCTCCGGAAATCCCGCCCGATCAGTAATATTTAAATAATCGGCAATCTTCGCAGTGGTCAGTGGGCTGGTAGATCAGCTGGAAGATCGCTTGCTTTGCAAGCAAGAAGTCGCGCGTTCAAATCGCGCCCAGTCCACCACTCTCGCTTCTTCAGAACGCTTCCGTCGGTCCGCAGCGTTATTGTCTCCGCCGGGATTCCGCAGTCTTCCGCGATCTTCTCCAGCAGGGAGCAGCACGGAACCTCCATTCTCACCGCGGTTATGCTTCCGACTCCGTTGTTCCTGATAATTTCTTTAACCTTGTCCCAGCAGTCTTCCGGATCGAGTTTGGGGCATCCGATCAGAACTTTCTTTCCTTTTATGAAATCCTCATGGAAAGAACCGCGGGCGAACGCCGAGCAGTCGGCCGCGAGAAGCAGATCGCAGTTTCTGAAATACGGCGAGGATACCGGGGCCAGACGGATCTTCACCGGCCAGTTGGTTAATTCCCCGGCTCCGCTCTTTATTTCCGCCGGCCGGGTGCCGGGACATCCCGCCATTACGATCTGATCCTGAAACGCGGGCGTCTCTCTTTTTTCTATTGCAATCGCCCCCGCCGGACATACGGGAAGACACGCCCCGAGCCCGTCGCAGCAGTCCTCGCGGACGAGAACCGCTTTCCCGTCAATCAGTTCTATCGCGCCTTCGGAGCAGGCTTTCGCGCACGCTCCGCATCCGTCGCATTTGTCCCGGTCGATCCTTACGATGTCCCGCATCATGCTTTCCTGTAATCAATTAAAAAATAAACAGTTCCCTCCCGGAGGAGGGAAAGAAGTTTCAGTCGAACTTTCCGACGACGGCTTTTATGCGTCTGATTCCCGCCGCGGAACTTTCTTCCTTTTTGATCTTGAATCCCTGGAGCTCCGACGTGTTCTTCACGTGGGGCCCTCCGCAGATCTCGCAGGATACGTCCCCTATGGTGTACACTTTCACCATTTCCCCGTATCTGTCCGTGAACACTCCGATCGCGCCGCGCTCCTTCGCCTGCTCGTAGGTCATCTCCTCGCATACGACCGGAATCGCCGCTTTTATAGCGTCGTTAACGTACTGCTCCACGGATTTAAGCTCCTCCGGGGTGCATTTTCTGTCGAGATTGAAATCGAATCTGAGCCTCTCCGCGGTGATGTTGGAGCCTTTCTGCTGTATGTCCGGGCTCACGTACTTCCTCAGCGCGGCGTTCAGGAGATGGGTGGCGGTGTGCAGTTTGGTGGTCTCCTCGCTGTGATCGGCCAGTCCTCCTTTGAACTGCTGCTCCGCTCCGGATCTGGACGTATCCTGATGGGTTCTGAATCTGCTGTTGAAATCTTCCATATCAACTTTCAGACCCTTCTCGGCGGCCAGCTCCGCGGTCATCTCAACCGGGAATCCGAAGGTGTCGTACAGTCTGAACACGTTCTCTCCCTTCATCACACCGGAATCCCCGTTCTCGGCGGCCATCTGCTCGAATCTCCTGAGCCCTTTGACCAGAGCCTTGTGGAATTTCAGCTCCTCGCCGTTGATCGCGGATATTATCGCTTCCTTGTTCCTTTCCAGCTCCGGATAGGCTTTTCCGTACTCGCTTATGATTCTCAGTGCGATTCTCTCCATGAACGGCTCCTCGTATCCGAGTTTGGACATGTATCTGCTGGATCTTCTGATCAGTCTTCTCAGAATGTAGCCCTGTCCGACCTTGGCGGGAACGACTCCGTCCCCCAGAATGAATACCGAAGCCCTCATGTGATCGGCTATGATCCTGAACGCGCGGGTGTCTTCCGGATTCTCTCCGTATTTCTTTCCGGTGATGTCCTCTATCTCGGAGATTATCCCCTGGAACAGCGGGGTGTCGTATACCGTCTCCTTCCCGTTGAGGATTCTGAGTATTCTCTCCAGACCCATTCCCGTGTCCACGTTCTTCTGCTTCAGAGGAGTGAATTTTCCTTCGGAGTCTTTGAAATACTGCATGAAGACGTTGTTCCAGATCTCAGTATACTTTCCGCAGTGGCAGGACGGCCCGCATTCCGCGGAGCATTTAGGCCTGCCGTCGTCGAAGAAAATCTCGGTATCGGGTCCGCAGGGGCCGGTCTGTCCGGCTGGTCCCCACCAGTTATCCTCCTTTCCGTAGAAGAATATCTGATCGTCCCTCATTCCGTGCTTCTTCCAGATGGAAGCTGTTTCCTCGTCTCTGGGGATCTCCCCCTCTCCGGCGAAGGCGGTCACGGCCAGGTTGTCAGGATTTATTTTAAGGACATCGGTGAGGAACTCGTAGCTGAATCCGATGGATTCCTCTTTGAAATAATCCCCGAGGGACCAGTTTCCGAGCATTTCGAAGAATGTCAGATGGCTCGCGTCGCCGACTTCGTCTATGTCTCCGGTCCTTACGCATTTCTGATAATCCGTGAGCCTCTTTCCCGCCGGATGCTTCTCGCCGAGAAGATACGGAACGAGCGGATGCATTCCCGCGGTCGTGAAAAGCACCGTGGGATCGTTCTCCGGAATCAGCGAAGCCGAGGCGATGTAACTGTGTCCTTTCGATTTGAAGAAATCGATATACTTATCTCTCATCTCTTGAGCGTCCATTCTGTACACTCCGTCTGGCGGTGTTACGCCGAGGGGTTAGATAATCGTTGGCAATAAGCCGGGCGGTTTTTAATCCCGGGAGACGATCTTCTTAACGCACTCTTCCGCGTTCCCGGAATCTATTACCGTCTCGATTCCGACGTTTTTAAGAACTTTCAGGGGAAGCGGGCCTATCTCTTTTACAATCACCGTTCCGCATCCGGAAAGGGACGAAACTATCGATTCGATATGCTTGCGGTGGCTCTCCCCGGACACCTCCGACGTCAGGTTCACCTTCTTTTCCCCGATTCTCACGCCTTCGCTATCGAATATGATGAATCTCTCCGCGTTTCCGAATCCGGAATCGATGTTTATCCCGTCGGAAGAGGCCGCGGCTATGTTGCATCCTTTCTCTCCGATGGTCACGGGCTTCTCCGGGCCGCATCCTCCGGAGCATCCGCCGAAGCGAACGAACTCGCCGGATCTGTCCTCTCCGAGCAGGCCTATCGCGTCGGCGCGGCACTGCCTGCAATGACGCATCATGCGCGCGTCCAGAGAGCATTCGTCCATCAGTTTTTTCCTTTCCAGAGGGGTGGGCGCCCTGAGGCTTTCGAAGGCAGTGTCCTTTACGGGGATCAGGGGGAGTATGTTCACTATGTACGCTCCCAGGGATTTCACCCTCTTTACCAGCTCCGGAATATGGGAATCGTTGATCCCGGGGATCATAACGATGTTGATCTTCACGATCATTCCAAGTTCAGCGCATTTCCGGATCCCCTCGAGCTGCCTCTCTATCAGAATTCCGGCGGCCTCTTCTCCGGTCAGGGTTTTTCCTTCGAATCTCACGAATTTATAAATCTTCGAACCGACGGACGGATCGAGGGCGTTCATCGTAACCGTCACGAACCGCACTCCCGAATCGAAGAGCCTCTCCGCGCAGTCCGGGAGACTCAGGCCGTTGGTGGATACGCATAAAGTCAGTTCCGGAAACTCTTTTTTAACGAGTTCCAGGGCTCTGAACGTGTTCTCGTTGGCCAGAGGATCTCCGGGTCCGGCTATTCCGATGACTCTCAGCTCCGGGATCTTTTCCTTCACGGCGCGGATCTTCGCGACCGCTTCCTCCGGGGTCAGGACCTCGCTTGTAACTCCGGGTCTGGACTCGTTGCTGCAGTCGTACTTTCTGTTGCAGTAGTTGCACTGGATGTTGCATGCCGGCGCCACCGGAATATGCATTCTGGCGAATCTGCGGTGGGCATCCTCGCAGAAGCACGGATGTTCAGAAAGCGCTGAAGAGAGGTCTGTCCCGGTCGGCATGCCCCGGGCATCGCGTACACATCCTTATATCTGTTCCGCTATCGAGGATTATGGATTTTCTCCAGTCGGTCATGTCCGATCTCAACAGGAATCTGGCTGCGTCCAGACCCTCCCTCATGGAGATGGAGGAGAAGGAGGACTACACTTACAGACTGCGCGACGGTTCCGTTATAGACATAGGAAAAGAGCAGTTCGGCAGGCTGTGGGATATCTGCAGCGATGAAGAAAAACTGCGTCTGCGCATTCCCATATACGTTTCCACGGACACATCCGGAGAGATCAGCGCCTGGAAGGTCGAGGGGAAGACGGAGGCCTCCGTGGTATCCAGACTCCTCGGGAAACCAATATTCCGCGACGACCGCGTCAGACTGTACAATCCCGATCTCATGAAACTGAAGAAGATCATTCCGGACGCTTATCTGGTAGTTTTCGTTCCTTGAAAAGAGAAACCGCCCCGAAGGGCGTAAAGGGTTTTACGCGGGCTCCGCGCCGAGGATCGCTTTCAGGATCTGCTCCGCGTCGGACGCGGTATACTCTCCGGAATCGATTCTCAGCACGACGTCTATGAAACATCCGTCCTTGAGTCCGGCGAAGTAGACCATGTGGAACTGCATGGCGTTGGGAGTTCTCAGCGCCCCGATTCCGTATCCGTCGTCGTAGCCGGCGGTGTCCAGAACGAAATTGTTCCCTTTTTCCATGTACTCGGCTTTGGTCTTTTTGAAGTTCTCCGCCGCGCCCGCGGACGCGTCTATGGCGATGTACCGCTTGTTCTCCGAATCCGCGATCTTCGCGAAGCTGTCATTCGAATCCGCGGTTACGGCATAGGGCGCTCCGGAATACTGAGAGAGTTTGCTCAGATCGAAAGCCTCCGCCCAGGATTTCGCGGATTTTCCGGAAGATACGGGGTATGTGGCGAAGATCAGCTTTTCGATATCCTCCATGGCCAGTTCCGGCTTCTTCACGAAGTGGATCTCCACGAGGCACTTGTCTATGTATCCGGCGTAGTACATGTTTCCGAGTTTCTTGACGTCGTTCACATCTTCGATGTCCGAGTTCACGTAGTATCCGTATCCTTCCGTGAGCTCCGTCGTGTACGGAATCTCGGTGCATATCCCGCCGACTCTGGAAACCGTTCCGACTTTGGCCGCGTACTGCGCTTTCAGGACCTCGTAGGCTTCCTTGGGGTTCTCCATGAGGGTGTACTTCGCATAATAGGTGCTTCCCTCCGAAATCACCGAGGCGGTCTGGGAGTTGTTGTCTTCGGAAAGATTGTACGGGGCGTAGGAGTATGCGGCGAGATCGTCTTTCATTACCGAGTAGAACCTCTCGGCGAGGGCTTTCGGATCGATGTCGGAAACGATGTCGTCCGGATTGTCTTCGCCTTTCACGTCCAGATAGTCCTGGTACGTGCATATCGTCATGACGTCAGTTTTAACGTTGAAGTGCCCGCTCTCCACGGTGGAGTTCAGATAAGTCAGGTATTTGTCGACGATCTTCTGGAAGAACGCGTCTGCCTCCGCGACTCCGATGATGTCCGGATAGAACATGGATACCGTATACAGGACCCTGCACGCGGTGGGGAGGGACATGTTCAGGAAGAACATGTTCTCGAACTCGGACGACTTTCTGAGGATATCGATCTTGGAGTTGTCCCAGAGGGATACCGGATCCACATTGACGAAATCGCACGTCCTGCAGTTCAGGATGTAGTCTATCTTTCCGTTGTAGGTGGTTATCGCTTCCGGGCCTTCGAGTTTGGATGAAGAGTTCCCGGGAAGGTTGGCTTCGTCGATTCCTCCGGACTGGAGGCCGATCTTGGTGTACTGGGACTCGTGCTGGGACATGTAGCACCACATGCAGAGCGCTACGAATTTTATCTTCTTGTCGTCGCTGAGGCCGTTTATAGCCTTATCGACGTTTTCGATCACTTCGCGGCAGTCCTGGGAGAACTCGTACGCTTTCTTCGCGTATCCGGGTCCGAGAAGGGTTCCGATCAGAAGAGCCCCGTCGACAGAATATACCGGGTCGGTGCATCTGATGTATATTACGGGAATCCCGATTTTGGCGATGTCGTCCTTGTAGTCTCCGAGGGCGGTCTCGTTGTATGCCAGAATTCCTCCGACGGACTGTCCTTTGGAGTACAGTTCCGCGTCCAGATTCTTGAAGGCGGTCCATTCGGGCTGGCTGATAGCTCTCGGCGAGGTTCCGAGGCATCTGGTGAATCCGTTTTTGTCGGCTTTGGAGAATGTGACTTCGTAAGAAGACTGGTTGGCGATATATCCCGCCATTTTCTCGTCGCCGTCGAATACGAAAGTCATCTGGACCATGTCGGGGTTTATGGCCACGAAGTTCTCCAGAGGGTAGTTCACGGAAACGATGTTCATTTCGCCGGTGTCGTAGATGTGCTGATCCACGAGCATGACGGTCGTTTTCTCTCCGGCGATTATTTTCTTCACTATGCTGACGTCCTCGGAGGTGATCTTCCCGTCGCGGTCCGCATCGGCATAGGGATGCTGCCCTCCGGAGGTTCCGATCAGGCTCTGTATGATATCGACGTCTTTTTGGTCTATGACGTAATCCTCGTTGGCGTTTCCGAAAATCGACAGGGCGATCTTCTCGAGAGGCTTGTCGGGGATCACGGGGGGATCCGGAACATCCGGGTTGTCGGGAGTGTCAGGGTTATCCGGGTTGTCGGGCGTATCCGGGGTTTTGTTGTCTCCGCCGTTACCCTGAGTCATCAGGAAGACCGCGGCGCCGCCGGCTACCGCTATCAGAGCGATTATTATCGCTATTATGTGTGTTTTTTCCATTTATATCACTTTCAGCCTATTGTCTGAGCGGCGGCTTTCACTATCGCTTCCGCGCTCTCCTGCGTGAACTCCGCATTGTTCATGCGCAGGTATATATCGACGTAGCATCCGTCCTTGCATCCTACGTACTGGATCATGGAGAATCCGCGGTCGGTGTTTCCGTAGAATCCGAATCCGTCGTCGAATCCGCATTCAGTGATGGCCATGCGCACGCCTCCCATGTACGAGGTTCCGTCCTTCTCCTTGAATTCCGCTTTTTTGGTTTCGAAATCTATGCTCGCGGAGGAGTTGCTGTCGTACGTAATGTAATACTGCCTTCCGTTGACGAGTTCGCTCTGTACGCTTGCTTTCATATCGTCTCCGGTGACGGAGAACGGAGCGTTGGCCATTCCCGAAAGGAGGGAGAGATCGAACTTTTTGGCCGCTTCGATGGCAGATACCGAGCTGTCAGAGGCGACGATCGCCGAGACGATGTTCTCAAGATCCTCCGCGGAGAGCTCCGGCGTCCTGGCCAGATGCAGCTCCACGAAGCATTTCTCTATGTATCCCGCGTAATACATCGATCCGATTTTGCCTGGGACGTTGACGTAGTAGCCGATTCCCTCTTCGAGTCCGGATTCGGAATCAATTTTCGTATAAGTGCCGCCCATGGCGGATTCCGTGCCTATTTTGCCCAGATATTCGGCTTCGGCTGTTTTGTAAACAGATTCCGCGTCCTCGTACAGGGTGTAATTCACGTAGTATTTTCCGGACTGGGGGAGAACGGAAGCCTTCTGATCGTCTCCCTCGACGGTATACGGGTTTCCGTTGTACTGGGTAAGATCCAAAGCGGAGACGAAATGATTGGCCATCGCTATGGCGGAGTATTCGGAATCCACTTTTTCCGGAGGGATCTCCCCGCCTTTGGAGTCCAGGTAATCCTGGTAGTCGATTAAGGTGAACATATCGGTCTTCACATCGAAGAAACCGTCGTCCACGGTCTTGTGGAGATATGACATGTATTTGTCCACGGTCATCTGGAAGTACTCGTCCGCTTCCTGCGGGCTGATGATGTCCGGGTAGAAAACCGACGCGACGTACATGACCCTGCAGGAGATCGGCATGGACATGTTCACCCAGATCATATCCTGGAAGGAACTGCTCTTCTCGAGGTATCTTATATCTTGATCCTCCCAGAGAACCGCCGGATCCAGCGGGACGCAGTCCTTGGTGGTGCAGTTCAGGATCCTGTCGATCTTTCCGTTGTACTGCGTGATGGCTTCCACGCTCTGGAGGCGCACTGAAGTATTTCCTTCCAGCCCGCTCATCTCCTTTCCGCCGGCCTGTATTCCTATGCTGGTGTACTGCGACTCGGACTGGGCTATGTAGCAGATCATGCACAGGGAGATGAACCGCTTTTTATCGGCTTCGGAAACTTTGGAGACCGCGTTGCTCACGGATTTCACGGTTATTCCGCATTCGTCGGCGTAGTCTTTCGCTTTCACCGCGTTTTCCGTTCCGAGAAGGGTTCCCAGAAGGAGGGCGGCGTCCATGGAGTAGACGGGATCGGTGCATCTAAGATATACGAGAGGAATTCCGGCGGCCAGAATATCATTCTTGTAATCTCCCAGAGCGGATTCGCTGTGAACGAGAATAGCACCTATTCCTCCCACATTTCCGAGCTCCACGTCGAGATTCTTGATAGCCTCCCAGTCTTTGGGAGCGATGTAGCGCGCGGTGTTTCCCAGGGATTTGGAAACGTTGTTATGGGTCACCTTATAGAATTCGTTGGGATAATTGTCGATGTTCGCTATGTATCCCGCGACTTTGTCGTCGGCGTCGATCATCATCGTAAGGAGAAGCATGTCCGCGTTCTGGGTCACCAGGTTCCTGAGAGGATAGCTGACCTTCACGAAGCGGTATTCTCCGGCGACGAGATCGTACTGATCCATAAACCAGAGATCGGTGCTCTGGTTGGAAATGATTTTACTGACGATTCCCGCGTCTTTCTCGGAAACGGTTCCGTCCCTGTCAGCGTCGGCGAAGGGGTACGAAGACAGCGGGGTATTCTCCGATATCATCTTTCTGATCAGCTGGACATCGGCATCGTCGATGACGCTGTTTCCGTCCGCATTCCCGAAAACGGGAAGGACAGGTTTGGTAAATCCCGCGTTTTTAGTGGGATCGTACGTTCCGGGTCCGGGCTCCGGATTTTTCTGATCGGAGTTCCCTCCGGACATCAGTACTGCCGCCGCCGCAACGGCCGCTACCGCGGCGATCAGTACGACTATGGCGATCATTGCGTTTCTGCTCATGGCTTTACCTCGGTAAGCATTTACATCCAGATATGGCTGTCAGATATAACAATGACGGGGCGGCAGGACAGGTTATTGCGTTTTCTCTTTATTACTGCGGAAACGCCATTAAATATGAGATACCCATTGGATACGCCATCCCATGACCGAAGAGTACCGCAGCGATGAAAAGGAGGAGTACAAAAGCACGATCAGGCGCAAAGTCCTGTTTCTCGTCTCCTGCGTTCTCATTCTGATCGTCGTTACCGTTCTCTCGTGTTCCGTCGGTACCGGATACGAGTTCACCAAGACGCTTCAGGTTCTGTGGGATCATCTCACCGGAGTAACCTATCCGGTCAGAAGCCCCGAATGGTGGGCTGATTATTACATTTCAGAGAATATTCTTCCCGGAATTATAATGGCGCTCATCGCCGGCGCCGGTCTGGCTCTCGCCGGCGCGGTCATGCAGAGCATCATGGAGAACCCTCTGGCCGACGCTTATACCACCGGCATCTCGTCGGGAGCGTGCCTTGGAGCGGTCACCGCCATAATAATGGGATTCTCGTTCTCGTCCGCGTTTTCCAGCGCGGGAATCGTCACCAACGCGTTCATAGGATCTCTGATTCCCGCTCTCATAATCATCGTTCTGGTCAGATACGTGGGCAATTCCCCTTCCACCATCATCCTCATCGGTACCGCGCTGACGTTCTTCTTCAATTCGATGGTGACGTTCGTTATGATCACAGCGAGCGCGGAGAGCCTTCAGGACGCTTACATATGGCAGGTCGGAAGCGTCACCAACGCGTCCTGCGAGGATATACCGCTGATGTTTGCCATGACGGTATTATCCGCGATTCTGGTCCAGGTATCTTCCAGGAAACTGAACATCATGGCTCTGGGGGAGAAGAGCGCCAAAAGCCTCGGCCTGAACGTGGTCCAGTTCCGCATGCTTTGCATCATCCTCACTTCCGTTCTCATCGCTTCCATCATCTCGTTCACCGGAATCATCGGGTTCATAGGGCTGGTGGCTCCGCATATGGTGCGTTTTATCCTGGGGGGAGATAACAGGTTCGTGATTCCCGGATCGATCTTCATGGGATCCACCGTTCTGGTGCTGGCCGATCTGGTCTCCCGTCTGCTTATGCCCTTCGGAAACGTTCCCCTGGGCGTGGTCATGTCGTTCGTCGGAGCGCCGGTGTTCCTGTACCTCATCGTCCGCCGCAGATCCCAGAAGGAGGTGTACCGATGGAGGGCAAGCAGGAATACTACAGGATGCTCCGCCGCAGATGGTCGTTCATCCTGATCTGCGCCGTGCTCACGGTGATCTCGGTGTTCTTCGCGCTGTCGATCGGTTTATACGATCTGAGTTTTGCGGACTGCTACAGGATTTTCGTAGAGCATATCACCGGAAACATCACCGACGTCTATGCCGACGATATCGTCATGTACACCAGGCTTCCGATCGCGGTGTTCACGGTCATAACCGGATCCGTTCTGGCTATGGGCGGGGCCGTGATGCAGTCGCTTCTGCGGAATCCCCTGGCTGATCCTTATACCATGGGTGTTTCATCCGGGGCGCTTCTGGGCGCCTCTCTCGCGATCATAATGGGAACCTCCGTATCGTCGGTGTTCTCGGAGAGATGGGCCACTGTTATTATGGCGTTCATCTTTTCCCTGATCCCGGTGTCGGTTATTCTTCTGATCTCGCTGAGGCGCAAGATGACTCCGACCAAAGTGATTCTCATCGGAATCGCGATGATGTACATCTTCTCCGCCGTGGTCTCGCTGATAATGATAACGTCCTCGGAGGAGACTCTTTCCGAGATCTATTCGTGGAGAGTCGGGACCCTGGAGTCCACCAAATGGGAGACGATCCCGATTCCGCTGGCCATCTCCCTCGCGTGCATGGCGTTCCTGATGTTCTACCACAAGCGCGTGAACGTCATGATGTCCGGCCCCAATTCCGCGCATTCGCTGGGAGTGGATCCCAAAAACACCATTCTGATTCAGATATCCGTGGTTTCCCTCATGACCGCAGCGGTCGTGAGCTTCACCGGAACCATTGGGTTCGTGGGACTCGTCGGGCCGCATATCGCGAGGCTTTTCGTCGGTTCGGAGACGAAGCTTCTGCTTCCCGCCTCGGCGGTGTTCGGAGGGCTGTTCCTCCTGCTGGCCAACTGCATCGCGAGAGTCTCGGGGCAGTACGGGCTTCCCGTGGGGGTCATCAGCGCGATGATCGGATGCCCCCTGTTCATAATTATCCTGGTTAAAATGCGCAGAAGAAGCGCTTGGAGGTGAGTCTGTGAGATTGATTATAGACGGTCTTGAATTCAGATATTCCAGCACATCCGTCCTTAAGGATGTCACTCTTGATGCCAACGGTCCCCAGCTGCTGTCGATAATAGGCCCCAACGGAGTGGGGAAGTCCACTCTGATCCACTGCATAAACAGGATCCTCTCTCCGAATCAGGGAACCGTGCTCATAGACGGGGAGAACGTTTCGGGAATATCGCTGAAGGAGCTCGCCAAGAAGGTCGGCTACGTTCCGTACTCCGCCAACGACGCTTTCCCGCTGTCGGTGGTGGACACCGTTCTCATGGGGCGCCATCCGCATTCCACCTACAAATCCCTGGACAAGGATCTGGATATCGTTTACGACACCCTGAGGCTCCTCAACATCGAGCATCTCGCGCTGAGATCCTTCGACGAGCTCTCCGCCGGACAGCATCAGAAGGTCATGCTCGCCAGAGGACTGGTCCAGGAGCCCAGGATTCTCCTTCTCGACGAGCCCACTTCGAATCTGGATATCAAGCATCAGATGGAAGTCACGAGAATCCTGAGGGATCTGTCCCAGCAGAAGAACATTCTCGTGATCATGATAAGCCACGATCTGAACATCGCCGCCAAGTATTCCGACACGATCATAATGCTGGCCAAAGGCTCGATATTCGCCATAGGGACTCCCTCCGAGGTTCTGACCAGAGAGAACATCAAAGAGGTATACGACGTGGACTCGGAGATAATCCAGAGCCGCGGAAGGCCCCACATTATAATGCTGGACGAGGAATTCGATTCTCTGGATCACTCTCTTCCGGAGGACACCTACGCTTCGAACACGGTCCGCTGATTCCGGATTCCGAGGAAAAACAAATAACCGTGGGAGCGGATACGATACCGGCGCGGGAATCTCCGCGTCTTCGTGAGAGAGGGATATGCAGACGGCGTTGCGCAACATTTTCATGGTCGCCCTGCTGTCTCTTCTGCTGGGCGCCGCGGCCGGAGCCGTTTTCTGGATCTTCGTCCAGGCGGTTTCGCTCGGAACATCGGTAATCTGGGAGGAGATTCCGTCGTATACCGGGTTCCGGTGGGCGGCCGTTCCGATCTGCGCCATAGGGGGATGCGCGTTAGGCCTTCTGCACAGGCGCTACGGGAACTACCCGGACGATCTGGAGACCGTTCTGGGAAAGATCAGAAGCGAGAAGCGCTACGATTACAGGAACATCTCGGTGATAATAGCGTGCGCGGTGATTCCTTTGATTCTGGGAGCGAGCGTGGGTCCCGAGGCGGGTCTCGCGGGCATAACGGCAGCGCTGTGCTACTGGGTCGGCGACAACACCAGATTCGCCAGGAGCAGCGCTTCGCTGTGTTCGGAACTGGGGGAGGCCGTGATGCTGGGGCAGCTTTTCCATATGCCCTTGTTCGGGATATTCGCCGTCGAGGAAACTCCCTCGGACGGAGACGCGCCCCGCCTTCCGAGATCCGGAAAACTCGTTCTCTACGGTCTCTCCGCCGGCGCCGGAATCCTTACGGTATGGGGTCTGAACCACCTTCTGGGAACGTCTCTGGAAGGGTTCCCGTGCTTCCCGGACGTGTTTATATCGGCCGCGGATTACGCCATGGTCCTGCTGTACGTCCCCGCAGGGCTCGTTTTGTATCTTTTCTACAGAGCATCCGAGAGAATCGCCGGAGCCGGGGCGGAGAAGGTCCCGTCCGTGTGGAAGGAGACGCTCTGCGGAATCGCAGTCGGAATAATGTGCGTTCTGGTTCCGATGGCGATGTTCTCGGGAGAGGATCAGCTGGCGGAGCTGATAGACGGATACGGCTCCTATTCGCCGTGGATCCTTATCGGCGTATGCCTGCTGAAGATTCCGATGACCGCGTTCTGCATCCGTTTCGGACTTAAAGGAGGTCATTTCTTCCCTCTGATATTCGCATGTTCCTGCATGGGCGTCGGGATCTCGATGCTGGCTTTCGCTGATCCGTACAGCCATGCCGCGTTCGCCGCCGGAGTGATAACCGCGGCGACTCTGGGGGCTCAGCTGAAGAAACCCTTCGCCGCTACCGTCTTGATGCTCCTCTGCTTCCCGGTGAGAATGATCGTCTGGCTTTTCATCGCGGCCGCCGCAGGCGGGTATCTGGCAAAACTGCTGGACAAAAGGATGCGTCCGGAAACTCCGGCATCCGGATCTTCCGCGGAAGACGCATGATCGCATTTTTTGCGTATTATTAAAGGAGAGTCCGGAACCGGAACATCCCGGACTCTTTTTGCTCAGGACAGGCCGCTGAACAGTCTGGATACGGCTACTCTGAGGGCCTGATACCCGCTGATGTTCTCGTAATCCTCTCTGGTGTACTCGGTGCAGCGTTCCAGATCCTTCATGAACGCCTCGTCCATCTGCCTTCCGGTCTCTTCGGAAAGAATCACGGCGTTGGTCTCGAAGTTCAGAACCAGGGATCTGTCGTCGAAATTGGCGGATCCCACGGAGCAGTATCTTCCGTCCACCACCATGGTTTTGGAATGGACGAACCCGTTGTTGTACATGTACACCTTCACCCCGTTTCCCATGACGGAATAGGCGCAGCTGATGTTGCACCAGTACACGAACATGTGGTCCGGTTTGTCGGGTATTATTACTCTCACATCCACGCCGTTCGCGGCCGCCACGGACAGAGCGTCCTGGAGCGAATCATCGGGTATGAAATAGGGGGAGTGGATGTACACCGTCTTCTTCGCGTTCCTGATGAGTTCCAGATATTCCATTCTCACCGGGTTGAAATCGGCCACGTCCGGTCCTCCGGACACGGTCAGAACCCTCGCGTCCCCGGTCTCCGGGTATTCCGTTTTTCCGTAGTAATCGTCCAGTCTGTCATCGGGGCACATCTTCTTCCCGGTAGCGTATTCCCAGTCCATCTGGAACCTGACCTGCAGAGGTTTGACCGCATCCCCGGTTATCCTGACGGCGGTGTCTCTCCAGAATCCCAGAGGTCCTTTGCCCAGATATTCGTCTCCTATGTTGAATCCGCCGCAGTACGCGATCTTTCCGTCGATGATACCGATCTTCCTGTGGTTGCGGTTGTTCTTCTTGGGGCTGAGTATGAGCCACAGGACCTTGTGGAACACGGCGAACTCCCCGCCGGCGGCTTTGAACGTCTTTATCGATTTCTTAGGCCCTTTCCCGACTCCGAAATCGTCGGTGAGAAGCTTGACCTCGACGCCTTCTTTTATCTTCCGGGTGAGGATGTCCATGAGCTCGTTTCCGAGTTCGTCGTTCCTGATGATGTAATACTCGAGGTGGATGTACTTCTTCGCGTTCCTGAGATCCTCGTACATGTCTCCGAATTTGTCTTCGCCCAGAGTGTAGAGTTTCACTTTGTTGTTATTCGAGAATCCCAGTCCTCCGGATTTCAGGACGGCTCCGGCGGTGCGTTTGTAATCGGGATCGGGTTCCGCCCGGAGAAGTTCTTCGTTCTTCGGGATGATATCGTCGATCTTGTAGTCTCTGATTTCCTTTTTCTTGAATATGTGGTCGGAGTAGAACGACTGGCCTATCACTATGTAAAGAACAAATCCCAGTATGGGCAGGAACAGAAGGACCAGGGCCCACAGGAGGATCTTCGACGGGCTGTTCCTCTCCGAGAAGAAAAGAACCAGCAGGAAGATGATGTCGGCCTGGAATATGAGCTGGGTGATCCAGTCTATCATGAGAGAGCCCCCATTTCTTTTCTGATGCCGCTGTCGAGAATGAACGCGAGCATGAAGAACGCGATCAGCAGGTGGGCTATGTGCTCCGCGTAAGTCCAGTAGTTGTCGGCCGGAATGAGGGCGTCTATCAGCATAAGGATAAACGATATCACGAGTATAGCCCAGATGACCTTTTTCATGAATCCCTTTTTGCCGTTGACGATAGCCATAGAGATCAGTATCACTATCAGGCCGAGGACTATCGTGACCGCTGTAATGATAATCCCGGACTCCGGATCGCTGGTGCACAGATACTCCGCCAGTCCCCCGAAGACGCCTCCGGCCGCGGTGCAGAGGCCGACGGTCAGGACGTAGCCGTGGAGCACTTCGAGCCTGGTCATCTTTTTCGACATGACCCGGTGGGCGTTCAGGCCGTATATCGCCGCGGAGATCAGGCTTCCGGCTCCTATCAGCAGGCAGTACATGTCCCTGTCCGTGACGTAATCCGGGATATCCACCGCATCCTCGAACACGGCTCCCGCGATCACCACGGCGGCGTTGATCAGCAGCAGCGCCACCACTATCCAGAAAATCAGTCCTATCGATCTTGTGTCTTGCAGAAATAACATGCTTCCACGCTCTGACGCGCTTATAGTTTCCGGCTGCGCGGCAAGCGCGATCTCCGGAATAACGCAAAGACGCTTATTATATATCTTCAATGAACGCTTTGGCGCATATTTACATATGCCGGACGGTTGTACCGGCAGTCGCGTGCTTTCCGGCACGGGGAAAGATGGGAATGGGCACGGTCAGGGACAGAGTCGTTTTCGGAAATCCTTCGGGAGTGCGTCTGCCGGAGGGTTTCATGCGCGCAGATATGCACTTCCACACCCGCTATTCGGATTCTTATACCTCGGTGCGCGACACCATAGATCTGGCTAAGAGAAGGGGCACGGGCGTGGCGGTCACCGATCATAACCTCATACAGGGTTCGCTGGAGGCTATGGAGATCGCAAAGGATAAAGGGGTTTTCATAGTCCCCGGAATCGAGATAAGTTCTTGGGACGGGCCGCACATTCTCGTTTATTTCTATTCCGCCGGAGAGATGAAGGAATACTGGAAGAAATACACCCGGCCTTACATCCACAGCAGCAGATGGCTCGCCATAGACAAAGGGACGGAATGGATCCTGAACTCTCTGGAGGGCGTTAACTGCGTGGTTTCCGCCGCGCATCCGCTCGGGTATCTGGCTTCCGTGAAGGGGGTGCAGAAAGCCATCAACCTCGGGATACTGGACGAGTCCGTGGCGGGCAGGTTCGATTCCTACGAGGTCATATGCGGGGGGATGTTCAGATCGGAGAATCTGGCGGCGAGGCGGTACGCGGACGAATACGGCATCGGATACACGGGAGGATCCGACGGCCACATTCTTCACGAGCTCGGCACGGTCGTGACCGCCTGCGAATCGGACGATCTGGGCGGATTTCTGGATTCCATAGCGGAGCAGACCAGCATCGTCATCGGCCGGGAGAAGAACCCTCCCCGCAAATTCGCGACGGCGATGGCCAGCACCAGCAGGTTCTCCACGTCCTGCCCCTCCAGTTCCCTGGAGAGAAAGTTCCAGTCCGTAAGGTACAGGAGAACTCACGATTATCCCGGCAAAACCGGATCCAAGCTGATGCGCCGCCGCCGATCGGCTCTGCGGCAGCGTCTGGAGTTTGTTTAAGTTGATTAAATGTATATATTTATACACTAATGAATGAAAATATTAAATATTGTTCTTTACTTCTGCGAACTATGACCATTCCAAAGGACGCAAGAATCAACCTGTCTCCCGAAGATATACCCAAAAGATGGTATAATCTCGCATCCGACATTCCCGATCTCAAGCCTCCGCTCAACCCCGGCACCGGCCAGCCCGCCAAACCGGAGGATTTCGAGGCTATATTCTGTAAAGAGATCATCCGCCAGGAAGGAACGACCGAAAGATACGTCGACATTCCCGAAGAAGTCCGCGACAATCTCATCTACCTGAACAGGCCGGCGCCTCTCCAGAGAGCTTACAGGCTGGAAAAATACCTCAAGACTCCCGCCAAGATCTACTTCAAGAGAGAGGACATGAGCCCTCTGGGAAGCCATAAGGGAAACACAGCCCTCGCCCAGGCGTATTACAACGCGGAGGCGGGCGTCCACACGCTCACCACCGAAACCGGGGCCGGACAGTGGGGAACCGCTCTCGCGATGGTTTCCAACCTGTACGATCTGGACACTACCGTGTTCATGGTCAGGGGCAGTTTCGAGGCCAAACCTTTGAGGAAAACTATCATAAACACCTACGGCGCGAAGATATACTCATCTCCCAGCGAATACACCGAGTTCGGAAGAAAAATACTGAAAGAGCATCCGGAGACTTCCGGATCTCTGGGAATAGCGATTTCCGAAGCGTGCGAGATGGCCGCCAAGGACGAGCATATATGCTATTCTTTGGGAAGCGTTCTGAACCACGTCATGCTCCACCAGACCGTGATCGGCCAGGAGACCATGCAGCAGATGGAGATCGGAGAGATCGAGCCGGACTACGTCGTCGCATGCACCGGAGGAGGATCCAACTTCGCCGGAATGACTTTCCCGATGCTCGGACAGAAGATCCACGGAAAGAAGTTCAAAGACACCCAGTTCGTCGCGGTCGAGCCAAAGGCGGCCCCCAGTCTCACCGAGGGCGAATTCAAATACGATTTCGGCGACACCGCCGGATTCACTCCTCTGCTGATGATGTACACTCTCGGAAGCAATTTCATCCCGTCCGCTATCCACGCCGGAGGCCTGAGATACCACGGAATGTCTCCTCTCGTCTCCGCCGCGTACGACACAGGAATGATCAGCGCCAGATCCTACGATCAGACGCAGACCTTCGAAGCCGGCCTCCTCATGGCCAGAACCGAAGGGATCATTCCCGCTCCTGAATCCTGCCACGCGCTGAAGGGAGCCATAGATCTCGCTCTGGACGCCAAGGCGAAGAACGAGGAGAAGACTATAGTGTTCTGCCTCTCCGGACACGGGCTTCTCGATCTGTACGGATACGAGCAGTATATGGACGGCACTCTGCAGTCTTCGGATATACACAGCTGATCCCGGCATCCGCCCTCCGGATCCGGGGGGCGGCGCCGTTACAGATATATAGTGCTCCATGTTAACATGTAACACGGTTTACAGGGGAACTCTGCATGGAATTGGACGCACTCAGGGAAATGATCGGCCGGAAAGACGAGGAGATCGCCAGGCTGATATCCGAACGCACGGAGATCGCCAGAAGGATCGGGGAGCTGAAGCACCGCGAGGGCCTCCCGATAAGGAACGTTCCGGTCGAAGAGAAAGTCGTTAAAAGATACATCGAAAACTTTTCGGAGTACGGACTCAGCCGCGAGGCGGCGGTCAGCGTATCCTCCGCGCTGATCAAGGAGGCGGTGGACTCCGAGGCCTCTGTTCCCTTTGAAGGAAAGCCGATGAGGATAGCCGTCGTCGGCGGCGCCGGAAAGATGGGGGCATGGACCGCCGGATTTCTGGAGAAATGCGGCCACAGCGTAATCATCATCGATCCCGCGTCCGGCAACGGAAACACCATACGGGACTGTCGCGGCTGCGATGCCGTTGTCGTCGCCGTTCCCATACGCTACACGGATTCCGTGCTTTCCGAATTAGAGAACATCTGCGGCGAAGATACCCTGATCTTCGACCTGACCTCTCTGAAATCCCCGATAACCGGAAGGCTCAGATCGATGGCCTCGCATATGAAGGTGTGCTCCCTCCATCCCATGTTCGGTCCCTCTGCATCGTCTTTGTACGGTCGCAATCTGATAATCTGCGACTGTGGATGCAGCAAGGCCGTGGAGGAAGCGAAGTCTCTGTTCGACGACAGGGGAGGGAACATAAGGATCATGGACGTCGGCGAACACGACGGATACATGTCCTACGTTCTCGGCCTGACCCACGCCGTCAACATAGCCCTCTTCACGGTTCTGGAGCGGAGCGGCTACTCTTTCAAAGATCTTCTCACAGTCTCTTCGACCACTTTCAGCAAGGGGCTGGACACCAATATGTCCGTCGCCTCGGAGGATCCGATGCTCTACTATGAAATCCAGCATCTCAACGTCCACAGGGACGAGATGTGGGATCTTTTCTCCGAAACGGTCGAAGAGCTTAAAAAACAGTCCCTCAGCGGCGACCCATCCGGATTCATAGGAATAATGGACGCCGGCCGCAGGTACTTTAACGATTGACGATCGGTTATATATCGCATTAAAAAATAATCCGCGCGAAGCAAGGTGATATTATGATGTACGGAAAAAGCATTCGTATGGAGAGGATTACGGACAGAAAGTCCGGAAACGCCGTGATCGTTCCGATGGATCACGGCATCTCCGTGGGTCCTCTCAACGGTCTTATAGATATGAGAAAAGCCGTGGACGACGTCTCCAACGGCGGAGCCACCGCGGTTCTGATGCACAAGGGTCTGATAAGATACTCCTACCGCCAGTCGGGAAGAGACGTCGGGCTCATCATGCATCTCTCCGCCTCGACCGATCTCGGCCCCAACAGAAACAGCAAAGTCCAGATAACGACGATAGAGGAAGCCATAAAATACGGCGCGGACGCCGTTTCCATCCATATCAACTTCGGATCGGAGGACGAGCCCTCTATGCTGGAGCAGGCGGGAAAGATCTCAGAGCAGTGCACCGACTGGGGAATGCCCCTTATAGTAATGGCCTACCCCCGCGGGCCGGAGATCAAGAACTCCTTCGATCCGCAGGCGATCGCCCACTGCGCCAGAGCCGCTTCCGAACTGGGCGCGGACATCGTCAAAGTCAGTTACACCGGGGATATCGATACTTTCAGGGAGGTCTGCAGAGGGGCCCTCTCCCCGGTCGTCATAGCCGGAGGCCCCAAGATGGATTCCGACACGGATATTCTGAGGATGGTTCACGATTCCGTCGAAGCCGGCGGCCACGGAGTCTCCATAGGAAGAAACGTCTTCCAGAACAGAAACGTGATGGGAATGACCAAAGCGATATCCAGCATAGTCCTCGACGGATACTCCGTGGAAGAGGCTTCCGAGTTCCTGAGGTGAATCCGTTGGGAAGGCTTATTCTGAGAGCCGATCTGCCGGACGATCCGGATGCCAGAAAGGATCTGGTCACGGGAGGTCTCGAGGCCGGAATAACCCGTTTCATCCTCAGGGAGGGAGACGAGGCGCTCGAATCTCTGGGAAAAATGGACGTTATGTACACCAGGGACGGAGAGTTTACCGACGGCTCCCGCGTTTTCATATCCATAGACACCCCGGAGGATCAGGCTAAAGCCCTGTCCTACGCGGGATCGAAGAAGACGGTGGCCGTCAGGACATCCGACTGGACTGTTATTCCTTTAGAGAACATGATCGCCGGATTCGGAGGCTCCGGAACGGAACTGCTCGCATGCGCCTCCGACGCGGAGTCCGCCAGGCTTTTCCTCACCACCATGGAGAAGGGCGCCGACGGGGTCATAATCGCCGCGGACGATCCTCTGAAAATCGGTAAAATGGTCGGGATTCTGACGGAGAACAGGAAGGAGAGCCTTTCGGAACTTACCGTGGTATCCGTGGTCCCCGCGGAGATGGGCGACAGAGTGTGCATCGACACATGCAGCCTCATGGTTCCCGGGGAGGGGATGCTGATCGGCTCCTATTCGAACTGTCTGTTCCTGGTGCAGTCCGAGAGCGAGGAGAACGGATACGTAGCCAGCAGGCCGTTCAGGGTGAACGCCGGTGCGGTATACGCTTACATAGAGGTTCCGGGCGGGAAAACCAGATACCTTTCGGAGATTTCCGCCG
>JAEEKU010000091.1 GCA_016282555.1 Methanomassiliicoccaceae archaeon | reverse complement strand
TACATCTTCTCCTTGGTCAGCTGCATGTCGGTTATTATGTCCTTGGCGTTCTCAACCAGTTCCCTGAGGCCGGACTCGTCGGTGTAGCCGGTGTCTATCAGGGGAGAAACCACCTTTTTTCTGAGTTCGTGATGAAGATATTCCTCCTTCACGAAGAAATCCTTGGTGGCTCCCGGCCCTCCGACCAGGATTCCGAGGAGTTCCGGACGGTTGGGGAAAACTTCGGTCGCGTTGTCCGCGACTTTGGTGAAGAACTCATGGGCGGCGATCTCGATAAGCCTTTCGAAACGGACGGAGGACTGTCCTCCCTGGTGATGCTTGCTGGGGACGAGAGAATCGAAGTGTTTCATAACCTGGATTCTGCTTCCGGAAAGTATTCCGAGAGTCGCCTCGGATCTGTCGATGGTGATGAGGCCGTAGCATTTCTTATCCAGCAGCATCGAGTCCAGAGGATCGGTGAAGAACTGGGAGTCGCACCTGTACAGGAATGCCGTGACCGGCTCCGGCGGACTGATCACATACTGGACCATTTTCGTCTGATCGCCCGCGCGGGGAACCTCTCCGCAGAATATTACCATGCCTTTCTCGGGAGGCGTCTTATAGGTTTTGAGTCGAGCCGCGATGGAGTCGATGGCGCTCGTGACGTTCTTCATCGTGGTTTTGGAACGGATGTTGGACGCCTGGGACTGCTCGCTCCTGAGGTAGGCCATGACTTCGGAAATCTGTTTGTTTTCGGGAATGTATACGGAGATGAGCTCGGTGCCTCTTCCGCGGTACTTCGTGATCTCCTGCATATCTTTCTTAAAATCGTATTTCGCTTTGTCTTCAGAGTTGGTATCTCCCATATTCTTCACTCTTCAAGATGTATTCACATTTGAAGGGGTTATAAATACGTTCCGAGAGTGCGCGTTCATTTTTCTTTCGCGGAATTATTTATGTAGGACATAATCGCGGACACCGAGAGTATTTTTCCGGATCTGACCGTTCTTTCCAGAAGAGAGAAGAGCTCCTTATCGGAGAAGAGGCCGGTATCTATGAGGGACGCCAGTCCGGAGGTGTCGTTTTCGGAGATGCAGTGCTCCGCCATGGGCATGAGCTTGGAGCGGACGTACCTCTCGTATTTCTCGCGGTTCTCTTCTGTCAGGAAAACCGGGTTCTTAAGTCTGGACATCGCGGTCTCCTCCGACATTCTGCGGTTCGCGGAGAGTATCTCGTCATCGAAATCCGGGAACGCCATCGTGTACCCGGAGAGAAACTGGAACGAGAACCCGTCGCCGCAGGTCAGCTGGCAGTCCGTGCTGGGGCACCATTTGAATCTGTTGAACGTTTCGAAGCTTCCGAGGTAAACTATCGCCCTGAGTCCCGAGGCCGAGGCCAGGGCGTCGGGGGATGCCCGAGTGACGGATGCCGGGATGATAAGGGTGCGGTTTCCGGATCCGTGGGCATCCTTCATGAATCTGGGTCCGAGGGAGACTACCGGAATCCCGTGTATCTCTGCGGGAATGGTTATCTCCGTTCCGTTCGCCACCAGCTTCATGATCTCGGCTCCGCCGTCAGTCGCCGCGATCTCTGCTCTTATAGTCATCGGAGCCCTCCCGAGTGTCTGTTTCTGGCGGATACGAGGATCTCCTCGTTGTATCTGTAGAGGCTTCCGCCGGGTTTCGAGAACATCACCGTGCTGTACGACGACAGGAGCCCGGTGAGCAGAGCGACGGTCTCCGGCCCCTCTCCGAAAGAGCCGCGGACGAACTCCGCCGCATTGGTTATGCGGGCGTCCAGCAGTTTCTCAGCATCGGCGAGCTGCTGCTCCAGCTCCTCCAGGGAGCAGTTTCTGGATCTGCAAACCATAGCGAATCTGAGTCCCTTTCTCTCCTCCGGGGTGAGATTCGATCTGAGCCTGGTTCTCATCTCCTTCAGAGTCATATCCGGATGGTTTCTGAGCAGCTCCGCCGCGTATTTCAGATCCATTCCGGCGGAGGATTCGGAATTGAGTTTTCCGGTAAGGACCGAGATGACCGCGAGCCTTCCCTCCGGATCCGTGTTGTCCGCTTTTCCGGCGTAGGTTCCGGCGAGAATCGAATCTGTGTTGAAATCGTTGCTGTATTTTCTGTAGAAATCACGGTATTTCGCGAATTCGGATGCCGTTTCCGGATCTCTGATGTATTGGGATATGAGTGTGATTCCTGCCCAGATCCCGTTGGATTCGTATTCGTTGAGGACGACGGAGAGATCCTCCCACGCGCGGGGGGTGACGAAGTGGGTTCCGTCCGCGTCGCGTTCGATCTTCAGAAGATTCTGGGGCTTCAGTTTAAGATAATAGATCACGGCGTCGTTTATCCCCGCGTTCACCGCGTATCTTATCCAGACGTCCGCGTCCGCCTCCACCTCGATTACCCTGATCCTGTCGAGGGTGGCGATGTCGAACTCTCTGGCGGAGTCATTGAATTCCTGAGGGTTCCCCGCCGCCGCCAGCACCCATCCGTCGGGAATCCGGTGAGGGCCGAATTTTTTATTCTGGAGAAGGTCCAGCATCGCGGGCGCGAGCGTTTCCGACACGCAGTTGATCTCGTCTATGAACAGGATTCCCTCGGTCTTTCCTCCTTCCTCTATCGCGTCGTAAACCGAAGCGATGATCTCGCTCATGGTGTAGCGCGTGACCGTGTACTCTTCGCCGCCGAACGCGGATTTCTCTATCATCGGGAGACCTATCGCGGACTGGCGCGTGTGGTGCGTGATCGTATACGAAACGAATCCTATCCCGAGCTCCGCCGCTATCTGGGACATTATCGCGGTTTTTCCCAGTCCGGGGGCGCCGATAAGCATCACCGGCCTCTGTCTCTCCCGCGGTATCATGTAATTGCCGGCCTCGTCCTTCGAAAGGTAGGTCTCGATCGCATCCTTGACGCTGTCCTTCGCATCCTGAATATTCATCATAGACTGAAGACCGAATAAGTATCAGCAATAAAAAACATGGTTATGGAATTAGATTAACGATCCAACAGATCCCCCGTTCCGATGGAAACTTTTACGGCCCACGCGGGCACGTCTTTTCTTTCGAGGTATCCCTCGTCGCAGAATATGAACGCGACCGGATAGTCAGGCCTGGATTCCGGATAGATCCCGATTCCGTCGGTGAAATATATCAGCCCCTTCAGCCTGCTTAGTTTCCCCTCGGCCCTCAGAGAGGAGACGTACTGGAACACCGGTCTGAAATCGGTACCTCCCCCTCCGCTGAGCACCATGCTTCCGGCGAATCCCTCCAGGTCCGATCTGCAACGGATGACGTCGTCGGTCCTCACCAGATTGTCGCACTGGACTATGTGGAGCTCGGTTCTTCCCGAAACTCCGCACTGCTCCAGAATAGTGTAGACGTCGTTCACGAAACCGATCGCGGGACCCCTCATGGTCGAACCGGAAGTGTCTATCGCGATCACGAATTCCTCTATAGACGGCGAGTCGGAGTTCTCCGTGGAGTCTATGAGCGGGATGTTTCCGTATCTGGCGAGTCCGAACGTGTAGTACGCGGGATCGAACTCGTCCGGATTCTCGGCCGCGCGCTCCCTGGAAATCATGAATTTTCTCAGAAATCTGCGGAAATCGTGTTTTTTCCTGGTTCTTATCCGGAGAACTCTGAGCAGAGCGTCCGTTTTTCCCTCGAGATTTCTGGAAAAGCCCTCTATCTCGACGAGCATCTGCGAAGCGAGCTCGTTCCATTCCGGATCGCAGTCTCCCTTTCTTCCGGAATGGGAATCCCTGGAGAAAAGCGGCGGATAGTTGCGGATCTGCCACTCGGAAACTTTCTTCAGCTCTCCGGAGAGGAGTCCGGGCACGGGCGCGCTTATCTTTTTGAGATATTTTTCGAAAACGAATATCCTGTCGTCCCTGTCCGGAAGGGATATGTTCGGAGTGTTGATCATATCAAGAGCGTACTCGGTAACCATATCCTCCGCCAGATCCGTATAGGAATCCCCGTCCGGAGAGGTGTGTCCGAGGACGAGGTGGAGAATCATGTGGGCGATGGTTCTCGGCACGAGGTTGGGATTCTTTCTGAAATCGCTTATAAGGTTATCCGCGTGGTAATACAGACGCTTTCCGTCGCAGCTGTAGGGGCCGCTCCCGTCCAGCAGAACGTGCTCCGCGGACATTACCGCGCGGGTCATGAATCTCAGATCCATGCACAGGAGCATCCTGCCGTCGGACAGGATCTCTTCGGCGATTTCCCTGTTTTCCGTCATCCGGGAGCGTATATTCCGCGGAAGATATAATTTCACTTGCTCCGCCGGCCGTTTTCAAGGAGACAGATTTAAATACAGAACCTTGTTAAGAGGGACGATTACAATGGCACTTTGGCAGGGTAAATCCAAAAGAAAGCCCACCGGCGGCAGGTTCGTCGCTTCCCAGGGTAAGAGGAAGTTCGAGATCGGCAGAGAGAAGCAGTTCACCAGAATCGGTGCGCAGCGCCTCAAGCAGTACCGCGGAGCCGGAGGAAGCGTAAAGATTGGAATGCTCAGCGCAGAGTATGCAAACGTCGTCGACAAGAAGAACAACACAGTCAGGAAACTCAAGATTCTGACCGTCAAGTCCAATCCTGCCGACCCCAACTACGTTCAGCGTAACATAATCAACAAAGGCGCGACGATCTCGACCGAGGCAGGAGATGCCATCGTTACCTCCAGGCCCGGACAGGACGGCGCCATTAACGCAGTACTGCTTTGAGCTTGAGTAATCCGTCTTTCAAACATTTTACCGTCTTCAGGACGGATCCACTTTATTGATTTCCCGGTCCGGCCGGGAGCATTTTATAACCCCGCAGATGCATTCTCCTTTCATGACGATAGATGTATCCGGCGTCTGGAAAATCAAAGAAGCTTGCCTTCTGGATTCCGATCTCAACGAGGTCTGGAGAACCGTGGAAGATATAATGGCCGACGACAGCATCGAGGATAAGGCTCTGTACAACAGCGTCGCGGTCTTCAGGGACGACGGGGAGTTATGCATGGCGATGCCGATCCCCGACGACATGTCCGAGGAAGAAATCAAAGAACTCGTCGAAGAGGAGGGCTTCGAGAGGTGCGGCAAAGATTATCTGATTTATGAAAAGTATCCCTGGAAAGAAGAGGACGGAAAGATACTGTACGATTCCGGAGCGAGGGGAGAGGTTCTCGGAGAAGAAATTTCTCCCTGGGAAGAGATTACCGGAACCGGCGGGGAGATCATCTTCTCTTCGTACAAACTGGTAAAACTCTGAAACCGGCCGGGGTTTCCCGGCTATTTTTATATTTATTTCCCGTGCCGTATTCATTTCCGGGGAGACAGGCCTTCCGGAAAAATCTTATTACTGCGGCGGATACAGGCTGTTCATGGCATACGATGCGGATGTGGCCATCACCCTTTGGCCGGAATATTTCGATTCCAGACTCACCAGGGCGGAGGGAAGGAGACTGCCCCGGCCGCTCTGCGTGGAGAATCCCAGTCTGGATATAATAGCGAAAGCCGCGATAATACTGGGTCTGGAGTACGAGGTTCTCTCCGACAAAAGCTATCCTAAAGATCACAGGCGCAAGCGCGGATGCGTAAAGATCGAAAAGGGAAAAATCAAAAAGACCGCGCTTCTGAACGAAGTCGGAAAGATTCTCGTGAAGAACTCGAAGTGATTTTTTGATCTCCTTTACGGATTCCCGGGTTCTGGACAGAAATTCCGAAGCTTTAGGGGTGCCGGTATCCGTGCTGATGGACATGGCCGGAGCCGCTCTCGCCGGTTACATAGAAAAGGAATATCCGGGATGCAGAGTGGTTTTCGTATGCGGCACCGGCAACAACGGCGGAGACGGATTCGCCGCGGCGCTTAGAATGGATCCAAAAAAAATCAAAGTAGTTCTCCTGAAGAAGCCTTCGGAGATCCGTTCGGATATCGCCCGCGAAAGATATTCCCTTCTGGAGTGTCCGGTCGAGATATACGGCGGGAAAGAAAGTTTCGAAGGATGCGATCTTATCGTCGACTGCGCTCTGGGCACCGGAATTTCCGGGAATATACGCGAGCCTTATCTTCAGTTTATAAACGATGCGAAAAACTCCGGCCTGCCCGTGGTTTCCGCGGATATACCTTCCGGATTCGGAACGGAGACCGCGGTAGTTCCGGAAGCGACCGTCACGTTTCACGACGTCAAAACAGGGATGACCGAAGCGAACTGCGGGAAAATCATAGTTGCTGATATCGGAATTCCCGCCGAAGCGTCATCCGTCGTGGGCCCGGGAGATATGCTGAGATATCCGGTTCCCCGCAGGGACAGCCATAAAGGGAACAACGGAAAGCTTATGATCATCGGGGGCGGCCCCTATTTCGGAGCTCCGGCGATGTCCGCTCTTTCTGCTCTGCGCACGGGGGCCGACAGCGTGAGGATATTTGCTCCGTATCCGGTATGCAAAGAGATAGCGTCGGTTTCGCCGGTCTTCATGGTGACGAAGCTTCCCGACGCCGCGCTTTCCCTCGATTCGCTGGATATTCTTCTCAAGGAGATGCCCGGTTATGATGCAGTTCTTATCGGGCCCGGGCTGGGAAATGCGGAAGAGACGCTGAAAACCGCCAGAGCCTTCGTGCGCGCCTGTTCCGTTCCCGTCGTGATAGACGCCGACGGCATCTCCGCGGTTAAAGATCTGAGGATGAAAGTTCCCGCGGTTCTCACCCCCCACTCCGGCGAATTCGCGAGAATAGCGGACGGGAGAACCCCGGAGGAACTGTCTCTGGCTATGAACGCGGTGATTCTGAAAAAAGGTCCGGAGGATATCATAACCGGCGGCGGAAAGACCCGCGTCAGCAAAACCGGGAATCCGGGAATGACCGGCGCGGGAACCGGAGACGTTCTGGCCGGAGCGGTCGCCGGTCTGCTGTCCAAGGGGATGTCCGCTTTCGATGCGGCCTGTCTCGGAGCTTATATAACGGGAAAAGCCGGCGACAAAGCGTTTTCCGAGAAATCATACGGGCTTATAGCTACGGACGTTATAGAGCGCATTCCGGACGTGCTCCGCGAAGGTCTCTGATGACCCTGCTCCAGCCCGTTTACGGCGTTCCCGCTCTGAGCTCCGGAGAGTACCTCGTGATCGGGGATCTGCATATAGGGCTGGAATCCCATCTCTTCTCCAAAGGATTCAGGGTGGCGTCCCACACCGGAGATATGCTCGCATCCGTTCTGGAAGCGGCGGGAGACGATATCAGCAGGCTGATAGTTCTCGGAGATGTGAAAGACTCCGTTCCGGGTTCCACCAAGCAGGAATATGCGGAGATTCCGGATTTCTTCGAGTCGCTTTTGGAAAGGTTCGAAAGAATAGACGTGGTCAAAGGAAATCACGATACCAGAATCGAAGAGTTTCTTCCCCCCGCGGTAAAGATTCATTCCGCCGCCGGACTCCGCATAGGGGACGTAGGGCTCGTGCACGGGCACAGATGGCCGTCGGAGGACGTCATGGCCTGCAGAACGCTGGTGATGGCCCATAATCATCCGGCGGTGATGTTCGTCGACGGAATCGGGAAAGCGACCACGGAACCCTGCTGGATCAGAGGAAATTTCAAGGAAAAATCCGGAGCCGGTTTCTCCGTTCTTCCGGAAAGATACATCACGATCCCGGCATTCAACAGGATGCTCGGGGGATCGCCCATGAACTCGGCCGATACCGAGCCCATAGGCCCTCTGCTCGGAAGCGGGCTCATCGATTTCGACGATGCGGATTTTTATCTCCTGGACGGAGTATATCTGGGAAAGCGCCGCGATCTCATCACGAAAGGATACGTGAAAGGGAATCCGCGTGTAAGAGAGTAAAAAAAGTAAGATGAGGGGGTTTCCCCCTCGTTTATCCTTTCAGCGGGAAAGGGTGTCGTAGACGGAGCCGTCCGCGTTCCTGATGACTGCCTTGATGGGCATCTGTCCGGGCAGGCTGTGGGTAGCACAGGAGTTGCAGGGGTCGTAAGCTCTGAACGCCATCTCGCACATGTTGAGGAGTCCGGGGGATACCTCGAAGTTGTGGATGAGGGCTTTCGCAATCTTCGCGACGTCCATGCATATGGGTCCGTTGTTGTTGGTGGTACCGACGACCATGTTGCATGCGGTAACGATTCCGTTCTCGTCGCAAATGTAGTCGTGAGTGAGGGTTCCGCGGGGCGCCTCGACGCATCCGACTCCGCGTCCTCCGGGGACCAGGTCGGTCTGTTTGAAGTCGCCTTTGAAGGCGTCCTTGTCTTCGCAGTCCTGCAGACATTTCTCGGCGCAGCACAGGAGCTCGATGATTCTCGCCCAGTGCGTGACGAGGGTGTGCTGGCAGGGGCCGGTCACTCCCGCGTCCTTGAGGATGCCGCGGTACTCGGCCAGAGCGTCCTGGGCGAGAGGGGTGGGCATCTCTTTGGCGGTGTTCAGCCTGGAGAGGGGGGTAGCCCTGTAGAGACCGCTGTCGGGTCCGTCCACAAGTCCCTTGTATCCGGGTTTCTTGAGGTAGGGGAACTTCTCGTAGGACCAGGGTTCTACGGCCTCTCCGATGTGGTCGAGGTAGTCCTTGGGGTCGTAGAGATCGTGCTCGTTTCCTTTCTGATCGACTACCCTGACCTTTCCGTCGTGGATCTCGAACTGGCCTTTGCTGTTGACGAGACCCATGTGGTAGGTCTCGTGGTAGTAGAGATCGGGGTTCAGAACGATGTCCATGTAGTCTTTGTTGGCGTAAACGACGTCCTTGAAGACTTTGACGGAGGTCTTGGCGAACTCGAGCATGTCTTTCGCGTTCGCGACCATCTTCTGCCTCTCCTCTTCGGTGACGGTCCTGGTCACTCCGCCGGGAACTCCCATGACGGGGTGGGTGGCTTTTCCTCCGATGATCGCCTGAATCTCCTGGGCTTCGGCGCGGGCTTTGAGGACTGCTCCTCCCAGCTCGAGACCGACGCGTCCGACGACTCCGAGAACGTTCCTCTCAGCCGCGGGGGCGGCGGGTCCGCAGACGAAGTCGGGAGCCGCGAGGGCGTAGAAGTGCGCGATGTGGCTGTGGACGAAGTGGGCGTTGTAGAACGTGTCCCTGATGTGGTATGCGGTGGGGGTGGGCTTTGCGTTGAAGCATCCGTCGATAGCTTTGGTGGATGCGAGGTGGTGGGCGCCGGGGCACACGCCGCAGAGCCTGGCTGTGATCTGGTTAAGTTCCGTGACTCTCCTTCCGATGCAGAATCTCTCGAATCCTCTGAGCTCGGGAACCTGCCAGTACGCGTTGGTCACGTCTCCCTTGTCGTCAAGGAAGATCTCTATCTTTCCGTGTCCCTCGAGACGGGTAATCGGATCGACGGTTACACGGTTGCTGCTGACTTTCTTTTTGTCATCCCAAATAATAGGTCCGGCCATTTACTGACCTCCTGTCTCTTTGACGGCTTTCTTAATGAGCGCCTTTCCGAGGGTGTATGCGTAGAAGTATCCGAGAGGATCTTTGATCTCGCTTACGATCTTGACGATCTTCTCCTCGTCGCAGATGGGATCGTCGTCGAGGATCGGAAGCAGGGAAGCGACTGCGGTAAACATGCTGGCTCCCTGTTCCTGCACTTCGGCGGTGGGTCCGTAGCATCCGCGGCAGGGCTGTCCGACCTTGGTGCATCTGGCTCCGCATCCGCCGATGGTGGACGGTCCGAGGCACAGGATTCCCTGATCCATGAGACAGACATCCTCTTTGATGTTGACCTGGTAGGGCTCGAGGAATTCGGTGATTCTCGCGTTGGACTTCTTCCTGGGGCACTCGTCGCACATAGTCTTGGTGGTGATGCCGATGGTGGTTCCCTTAGGCGGCAGGGCGACTCCCTTGTAGACGAAATCGGCGACCGCTTTGAGCATCTGGCTGATGGTCTCGGCCTGAGGCGGGCATCCGGGAACGTAGTAATCGACGTCGATGACCTGGTCGAGAGTCTTTACAGTGTCGAACAGGGCGGGAAGAGTGAGCTCTCCCTCGGGGGCCTGGTAGGACTGCTGGGGGATGACCGGGGCGCCTTTGTGGTAGGTTTCCTGGAAAGCGGCGCTGGTGGGGGTCTTGGTGTAGACGTAGTCGAGAATCTCGTCCTTTCCGTTGGCGACGAGGTTGGCGAGAGCGGGGCTTCCTCCGAAGCAGGCGCAGGTTCCGTAGGCGACTACGAGCT
>JAEEKU010000090.1 GCA_016282555.1 Methanomassiliicoccaceae archaeon | reverse complement strand
GACGGATTTGTCACGAAATCGACCATGGCCAGCGAAATGATAGAAATTATTTAAGGCATCTGGACAAGAAGGTGGCGGGCCTGAAGGGATTCGAACCCTTGGCCGTTCGATTAAGAGTCGAACGCTCTACCTAGCTGAGCTACAGGCCCACGGAACCACGCTATTGGATTCTTGTTAATAAAGGTATCTGAACGCGATTCCTGCACGACAGCGACGGCCGGAGAAAATAATCACTTGAAATCGTAAACGATGAACCTTTTCAGCAGAGGATGAAGATCCAGATTGGATATGACTTTTTCCGGAGTCTTTCTGTTCACGTAGTACTGCATGAACGCCGCCGTCGCGAACGATGCCACAGTATTGCAGATCATATCCCTGGCCGTATCCAGAGGATTATACTGCATTCCGGTTCCGGTAATGGAATCCACCAGATACTCGAAGACCTCCCAGTATACGCTGAAAGACAGCATTATCAGGGACACGGCGATCATAACCATTCTCCCGCGGAACTCTATCCTTCTGCTCACCACGTTGTAGCATGTCAGCGCCAGAAACACGCATGCGGTCACCGCCGCTGAAGAAACGGAATGGGTGATGTTGTCATAGAAGTACAGCTCGTCGTACGTGAAATACAAAACGCCCAGAGAGTGAAGGCATATGGCGCCGAGAGCGAGGACTATCAGAACATCCGGTATGGCGATTATGTGCAGCCGGCCCAGAACTATAGGTATAAGGCAGAAAACCCCGCATACGAGCCCGGTATTCCTCTCGTAATCCGAGCAGAGCCCGTTGGAATAAGAATAAATGCACAGGCCGGTGGCGGCTATGCATGATATGATGCAGAGGATATCGGTCCAGACGATTTTCGTCATAGCTCCTCCGTAAGCGACTCTCTGCCGGTTTTCTTCAGAACATAATATGTGATCGCCGCGAACGCGAAACCGGAAACGGAAGCGACCGTCGGGAAATTCATTATCAGCCCTTCCACCTGCACCCCGTAAGCGTCCGGAAGCTTTCCTTCCGCTCCCACCGGATACCCGTCGAAGTAAAGACGGAAGAAAATGAAGATAATGTACGCGGCAGATGCTCCTAACGAAACCGTCACGGCGAAAAGAGAGGTCCATCCTCTCCCGACGGATATTTTCCCGTAAGAGTTGGCGATGGCGAAGATAGAGAGACCGTCGGCATAGCACAACGCTGACATGCACAGCGATGAGGCGTACATCCACAGCGGAACCCCCCAGAATGCGGAATCGTGGCCCAGACCGGACAGGTAAATGATAACCCTGGCCACCGGAATGACTATGCTGAGAGCGATCAGCTGTTTTCCCGGAACCGCTTTAAGCTTCAGCATATCCGGGCCGCAGATGGAAGCGGCCGTCAGGCCAAGAACGAACAGCCAGAAATAATCCCCCTCGGCGCAGGACACGGCGGCGGCAGCGATATTTGCCAGCATCGAGAGTGCGAGGAGAATGCGTCTGTCCATCTGGCCTCCGGACGCGTTACTCTATTATAAACAATTCCGGACGCCCGCCGCAGTAAGTTTATTGATGTGTTCGCGTATGAGCGGAGCATGACGACAGCCATCATGCATACGTCCATGGGCGACATAACCATCAGACTCCACGACGATATGCCTATAACCGTGGGCAACTTCGTCGAGCTTTCCAAGAAGGGATTCTACGACGGGGTCATTTTCCACAGAGTCATCGAAGATTTCATGATTCAGGGCGGCGACCCGGACGGAACCGGAATGGGAGGCCCCGGATACACCATCAAAGACGAGTTCGGAAAGGGCCATTCCAACCTCAGGGGAACCATCTCCATGGCCAACACCGGCCGCCCGAACTCCGGAGGAAGCCAGTTCTTCATCAACACGGTCGACAACACTTATCTCGACAAAGAGGACCCCAGGACTCCCTCCGCCCACCCGGTCTTCGGAACCGTTACCGCCGGAATGGAAGTGGCGGACGCCATAAGCAGGGTGAAGACGGACCGCAACGACAAACCTCTCAAGGACGTCGTCATAAAAACCATCGAAATAATCGAGTGAAACATCGGCCGGGGTCTCCCGGCGTCATTCTTCTATAACCAGATGCGTTCCGGACCGCAGAAGAATCACAGGAACGGACGCCTTTCTCAGACGCCTTCTCAGCTCCTTGTCGTTCGTGAGGGCGTACGCGTTCTCCCTCACGGCCAATTCGATGACGGAATCGTCCCCGGACGCTTCCGTCGGAATTATTTCGTATTTGCGGGCGAGAGCGAGAGCGGCCCCGGCCGATTTGTGATCGAGATGTTTGAGTTCCCCGATCAGGGGGCCGGGAACGAGAATTCTCGCTTCGCCCAGAAGATCCCTGAGAGCAAGATCGAGATTGATCCTGATCTCGAAGGGCATCAGCAATGCGTTTGTATCGAGCACCACGGCCTGCATGGCTCACTGTTCCACTATGCCGTAGCCGATGAGTCTCCATTTGTTGGAGATCCTTCTGGAAATGGCCACTCTCTGTCCGGGAAGGATGCATACGGGTATCTTGAGCGCGACTTCGGCCGAACCGCTTCTGGCGCTCTTAACGACGCCCACGGTCGTCGCCGTGCCCACGCTGAGCATGAGGGGCTCGCTGCTCTTGATATCCTCTACGGAAAGCTCCGCGGACGATCCCACGACGCGATCCAGCAGAGTGGTGGACATCTTGAAATCGTGCACCACGGCGGGAAGGTGTCCGGGAATGCCCACGACCCTTCCGGTCAGGCCGTCGGATTTCGTGATGGACGCGTCGAGACCCGTACCTATGGCCACGAGACCTCCGGGAAGCACTTTCTTGACGCTTTTTCCGCCGGCCTCCAGGGACAGCACTTTGGCTGTGATCCTCTCGTACACCGCTTTTCCGGAAACTTCCGTCTTTCTTCCCGGAAGAATCTCGATCTCGTCCCCGATCTTCAGAGTTCCCTGGATGAGGGTCCCCCCTATAACGCCGCCCTTCAGCTTCTCCGGAACGGTTCCGGGAGAGTTGATGTCGAAAGAGCGGGCGACGTGCATGAGCGGAGACGCAGACGGATCCCTGACGACCTTGGACACGATGTGATCCTCTATCGCCTTCACGAGCATGTCGATGTTGACCCCGCGGTTGGCGGAGATGGGGATAATGGGCGCGTTCTCGGCCACCGTCCCCTTCACGAACTCTTTGATCTGCTTGTAGTTCTCCACCGCCTGCTCGCGGCTGACGATATCGATCTTGTTCTGGACAATGATGATCTTGTCTATGCCGATGATGGAGAGCGCCATAAGATGCTCCTTCGTCTGGGGCTGGGGACACTTCTCGTTGGCGGCGACCAGAAGCAGAGCGCCGTCCATGAGGGCCGCGCCGGAGAGCATGGTGGCCATAAGGGTTTCGTGCCCGGGAGCGTCCACGAAGGAAACCGCCCTGAGGAACTCCGTTTCGGCACCGCAGTTGGAACACTTCTTGGAGGTCCCGTATGCGGCAGGTCCCTGGCATTGGGGACACCTGTAGAATGCAACGTCCGCGTACCCGAGACGGATGGAGATGCCTCTCTTCAACTCTTCGGAATGGCGGTCGGTCCAGACGCCGGAAAGCGCTTTGGTGAGCGTGGTCTTCCCGTGATCGACGTGGCCGATCATCCCGATGTTGATCTCGGGCTGCTGAGGTACCTTCATCAGCTCTCCGCGGGAGGCTGGAGGCACTCTTCGATGGATTTGGGACCGTACTCTGTGACTTTCATGTTAATCTGGCTGATGTTCTCGGATATAACACGTCCGCAGATCGCGGTTCTCTTTCTCTCTCCGTGATACCTCTCGTGGAATCCGCGGCTCTCGGACAGAAGGAGATTGACTCTCTTGTTTCCGGGAAGATCGGATCTCATGGGAGTTCCGTTCTTATCGGATCCGCCGGTAATTTTAAGTTTGTACCCGGGAAGCCCCAGGAAAACACCGTCGATGACATCTCCGAGGCTCGTGCGAGTCAGGGATGCCGCGTGGTTTTCGGATACAACGATGTTGTAAGACTTTCCGGTCTTGACATCGTTGACGACAACTTTGTAGCTAAGTTTGTCCGCCATTTGAACACCTTGTAATGGCGGATTGGGATGTCATTAATAAAGATTGGCTTGCGCAGCCCGATCCGGAAACGATCAGAGTCCCCAGAACTTCTCGGATTTCCTCTTGATCCTGACTATCTCGTCGAGAGTTTCCTTCTCGTCCTCGTTGAGATCGATGTTCTGAAGCTGCTTGTACGCTGATTCGAATAAATCCGTATACAGGACGTCCTCCACGGCGAACTGCCTGTCGACGACCGCGCCCTCGATGGAAACGGCCACTTCCTCCCCCTGGGACGCCTCCTTCAAGGATTCCTCTCCGGTGCGGATCCCCTTGATCGTTCCTACGGGCGCGCCTTCGGAGCTGATCAGTTTCTCGCCGGGCCTTATCCTTCCCGCGAGAACCTTCACTCCGACTATGGCCGGCTTGCTCACCCTGAATACGCAGTTGGGAAGTATCCTGAATTTGGCCGGGAACGGGATCTCCGACCTCATGTCCGCCTCGTCCCTCTTCTTGGTGTCCTCCATCCACTCCGTGTAGTCCTCGATCAGCTTGTACACGATCTGGTTGATGAAGATTTTAAGATTAGGGCGGGTCTCCAGCTCGGCCTCCGCGTCTTTCGACAGGCCGACGTTGAATCCCATTATGACGTGGTTGTCGCTTCCGTTGCCGGAATCGGCGTTGACGATGTCCCTGCGGCTTATCTCCCCTATGCCGTAGGTCCTGATCGGAATGTCCTGCTTCTTGGCCTCGTAAGCCAGAGCTTCGAGGGAGCCTACCGCGTCGGCCTTGATGGTGATTCCCTGGCTCTGCGTTTCGATCTTTATGCTCAGCTCCTCCTTCACGACGCCGACCATGGGATCCGAGGCGTTCTTCACCACCGCGATAGGAGCTCCGGCGATGACGCCGTCGGAGGACTGGCACGAGATCTTCACTCCGGCCGCGGCGTGGAGCTCCCTGACCGAATCGAATTTGTCTCTGGGATCGCGGATCTCGTCCAGGGGCTTCGGCTTGAGAATCGCCCTTATCTTGGTGACCAGAGGCTCCCCGTTGGTCCCTATCGCCACGGTGTCGCCCTTCTTCATGGTTCCTGAATAAAGAATCATGTCCAGAGTCTTCCCGAGGCCGCGCTCCTCCTTGATCTCGAGGATGGTTCCCCTTCCGGGGCCCTCTCCCTTCTCCAGCTGGCTCTCCAGGAACCTTTGGGCGAGACCGATCAGCACCAGAAGCAGATCCGGTATTCCTTCGCCCTCCTTCGCGCTTATGGGTATCAGAGCGACGGCTTTGGTGAAATCGTCAATGCGGTCATACCTGTCCGCGGACACCCCTCTGTCGGCCAGCTGGGCCATGATGTTGTAAAGTTTTTCATTGAATTCGTTCAGGGTGTGTTCCTGCTGATTCTTCTCCGCGAAAATGAACGGCCTTCCCTCTTCGCTGTTCCATCCCTGTATCGTATCGATCTTGTTCATGGCGATTACGAACGGAGTCTTGTACTGCCTCAGAATGTTTATGGACTCGATGGTCTGGGGCATCAGCCCTTCGCGTATATCTATCACCAGAACGGCCAGATCCGCGAGGGATCCGCCTCTGGCGCGGAGAGTCTGGAAGGATTCGTGGCCGGGCGTGTCTATGAACAGAAGTCCCGGGACGTTGAACTTCTTGCTTCCGATGAGTTTCGAGCATATCTTGTATATGTGCTCTATGGGAACCTCGGTCGCGCCTATGTGCTGGGTGATGGCGCCCGCCTCCCTCGCCTGAACGGCAGTGCCCCTTATACGGTCCAGAAGTTTGGTTTTACCGTGATCGACATGTCCGAGGACGCTTACGATGGGCTGCCTCATTGACCTCACCTGAATAAAGAAGGTAAAGGGTTTGATAAGAAAAAAGTTTACTCGTAAATCCACCGGTCAGCCGTTCTCTCGTACGTGACGAGCTCTTCGGGCCTGAAGAAGATCGAGATCTCCCTCTCGGCGGATTCGGGGGAATCGGAACCGTGGATGATGTTGCATCCGGTCACCATGGCGTAATCGCCGCGGATGGTTCCGGGAGCGGACTCTATGGGTTTCGTTTTGCCCATGAGGTTCCTGCACACGGCAACCGCGTCCTCTCCCTCGAGGACCATCGCGAAAACCGGTCCGGACGTGATGTAGCTGATCAGAGACGGGAAGAAGGGCTTTCCCTTGTGCTCCCCGTAGTGCTTCTCGGCGGTCTCCCTGGGGATGACCATGAGTTTGACCGCGACGATCTTCAGCCCTTTCTTCTCGAAACGGGAGAGGATCTCGCCGCAGAGCCCGCGCTGGACTCCGTCGGGCTTGACCATAAGATAAGTCCGCTCCATAGCCATGGCGCTCACTCCTTCTTCTCGGCGGCTCTGAGCCTGGCCGCTTTCTCTTCGGCGGCCTTCTTGGTCCACTCGGTGGTCCTGGGGACTCTCTTGAGCTCGATCATGTTCTTGTAGCATTTGTTGCTGTCGAAAAGAAGCACGGAACCGTCCTTCCTGACGTACATTTTGCCTGTTCCGGGCTCGATGGGCGCGCCGCAGAAGGAACAGACTCTCGAAAAATCTGCCATCAATATCACCTCATTCCAAGCTTACGGGCTTCTCTGGAAGTCTCTCTCAGCATCAGAATGTCGCCCATCCTGACGGGGCCCATGATGTTCCTGGTGATGATCCTGCCTTTGTCGCGGCCTTCAAGAACACGGACCTTAACCTGTGTGGCTTCGCCGGTCATGCCGGTTCTGCCGATTATCTCGACAACCTCGGAAGGTATGCTGTCAGTGTCAACCATTCATTCACCTCAGTTCTTGAGCGCTTTCACTGCCTGGACGATCTCTTCGCAGACGGCTTTTCCCTTTCCGACGTCCAGGATGGCGACGGAAGCGGCGGGCTTGCTGAGTCCGATGGCCTTTCCGAGCTCGGTCTTGCTGGGAACGTAGACGTAGGGGACGTTCCTCTCGTCGCAGAGAACGGGGACATGGGCGAGAATTTCCGGAGGCTCGACATCGGCCGCCATGATGACGATGGCAGCGGCGCCGCGCTCGACAACTTTGGTGACCTCGTTGGTCCCCTTCTTGACCTTTCCGCTGTCTTTCGCAGTCTCGGCGAGTGCGTATGCTTTGTCGGAAACTTCTTTCGGTGTATCGAACTTAACGTATACAGACATTTGAATTACCTCTTTCTGGCGAAAAAACGCCGTCATCATTCATCGGCTTAAGATGAACGGACCCCGATCTGGTTGTTATATTTAACCGCTTGCGATGAGGAATCCTCAGAGAAGTCAGACGTCCTTTATCCCTTTGACGAAAGCGTAGACGCGGGCGAATCCCCTTCCCAGAACGCCGCACTGCCTGAAAGTGTAATAGACCACGCGGGGGCTGATATGCGATTCCCCTCTCGCGCGCTTCTGGAATTTATAGCCTTCGTGGGTTATTTTAACTCCGCGGGGGCCGAATTTCAGCAGGTCCAGAAGGGCTTTCCACCCCCTGCGCTCCATGGATCCGGAATGTTCCCTGATCACCGGAGCGTAAATGCTGCATTTACCGGCGAAAAGGCCGCTCATCGGATCTCTGGATGTCCTTCTGCCTTTGCAGAACAGATAAAGATTGGCGAAAATGCTGAAAGCCCATGATCCAGCCCAGCGGACGAATCCGAGAGCGAAGCGATCGGTTCTCATGCCGATGCAGAGATCGCTTCCGTTCTCCAGCTGCCCGTACATTCTCCCTATAATTTCGACGGGATGCTGGAAATCGCAGTCCATGACCGCGAAGTAATCCGTGCCGCACTCCTCTATCCCCTGGAAAATGCTGGCCGAAAGACCTCTGTCGTCCGGATCCCTCTCGACGAATTTCGTCTTCGGATCGCCGAGACCGCGTATCAGCTCGGCGGATCCGTCCCCGGAGCAGTCGTCCATGAATACTATGTAAAAATCCGGATACATCGAACGGAGGGCCGCGGCCATTTCGGCGATGTTATCCCTCTCTTTGAAAGTCGGAATCACGACTGTCATTGTCCCGGGCATAAGCGGGTCAGGACCGCGGACTATAAAAATCCATCAACATAAAGGCCGCAAATCCGGGAAAGACGTACAGATACAGTTATAACCGTAATCTGTTACGGACGCATGCGCATCGCGATGCTGACGGACAGCTACCACCCCACCAAAGACGGTGTCGTAACGTCGGTATCCATTACGAAAAAGGCTCTGGAGTCCGAGGGCCACGAGGTTTTCATCGTCGCCCCGGATCCGGGAAAGGAGTTCCGTCTCCCCGGAGTCATTTATATCGGCTCCCTTAAATTCAGGTCCTACGCCGGTTATTTCATTCCGAT
>JAEEKU010000089.1 GCA_016282555.1 Methanomassiliicoccaceae archaeon | reverse complement strand
GGTATTATTCATATCCGCTCCGTTTCTGTCGCCGTACGGAACTTATGCCGGCCTCGGCGGAAGCCCCGCATACATCGATCACAGCTGGAAAATCACGGAGTTTCCGTATCTGATCGGGGATATCTTCTGCCACCAGGAGTATGACAGGAGCATAATCCTGAACGGCTCCCAGATGCCGGTGTGCATAAGAGATTTCGGGATTCTCTCCGGATTTACCGCGGGAGTTCTGTATTCCGCAACGAAAAACGAATGGAAAGACGATACGAAGCTGCTTCTTTTAGGAGTTATTCTGGCATCGGCTACGGTAATCGAATGGGCTGCGGAGCAGTTCGCCGGAGATATGCCGGAAACGAGATTCATAACCGGGATCCTGTCCGGAGCGGGAGCGGCGGTTATTCTTCAATGGGTCTTAACCCGTTATTTGAAGAACGGATCCGGCAGATTCCGATGCTGCCGGACCGGTAAAGTTTCAGTCGCACTTGGACCAGCCGCACGACTTGCAGGTGTTGCATCCGCCTTGGAATTCCAGTTCGGCGCCGCATTTCGGACAGGGATTCTTTATCTCCCTGGTCATCTCCGGCCCCTTGGCCTCGGGAATTCCCTTCAGCTGGCTCTGCATCTCGTCGTACATCTCTCTGAGGGCCCATCCGACCGCCATCGGACAGCAGGATCCGATGCTGGTATCCTTCTTGGTGTGGGTGCGGACGACGTAGGACGGACAGGATCCGCAGGATTTCAGCTGATCGATGATCGCGTCGATCCCGCATCCGGATCTCGCGGCCAGGGAGATCATTCTGGACAGACCCACCATGAAATTGTTGCAGCCTCCGGTGGATCCCTTGTTCAGGTATGCCTCTACAAGTTCTCCGGTGTCGGGATCGAAGAACGCGGTGCAGTGAAGGCTTCCGCATCCGGTCATCAGTTTGCGCTTCTTGCCGACGACGTTGTCCAGAACCGGGCGCATGACGACCTTTCTGGGGGCCTCCTCCGGAGCCGGCTCCTCCTTCTCGCTGCTCTTGGTGGAGAGAATTCCGAGTCTCTTGCATCCGTCGCGGAATACCGTGACGCCTTTGCATCCGGACTCCCATGCCAGCATGTAGATGTCGTAAACGTTCTCCTCGGGGAATTCGTACGGAAGATTCACGGTGGAGCTGATAGAAGCGTCTATGTGGTTCTGCCAAGTCGCCTGCATCAGGATCCTCTCCTTGTAATCCAGATTCTGGGCCGTTACGAAGATGTCCGGAAGCTCCTCGTCCTTGATGCCGGGATGCTTGTTCATGTATTCCTGAACAACAGGGGTGTAAACTTTGTAATATTCGTCGTGATCCGACAGGGAGGTCGTTCTCCTTTCGTAGGAGATGGCGAAGATAGGCTCTATTCCTCCGGAGATCCCGAGCATGGTGGACAGGGTTCCGGTGGGGGCTATGGTAAGAAGCTGGGAATTCCTGAGACCGTATTCGGAAACAAGCGCGCGCGTCTCCTCCGATGCGTTTTCTTTGAAATACGCGGATTCGAGGATCTGCTCCGGAACGCATCTGGGGAACATTCCGGATTCCTTGGCCATCACCGCGGACTCGTTCATCGCCGTGTCGGCCATTATCTTTCCGAGCTTGCCGCAGAAATCGATGGACTCCGAAGATCCGTACCTGTATCCGAGCCTGATCAGCATATCCGCGAGGCCCATTATCCCCAGCCCGATCTGCCTCCAGTCTCTGACGGACTCCCTCTGCTCCTGGAGCGGATGAAGCGGAAGCCCTTCGTCCAGAACGTCGTTCAGAGCGCGGACGCAGATTCTCACGGATTTGATGAAATCCGCCATATCGAAGACGCCGTTGTGAACGAAAGCGGAAAGATTGATGCTTCCGAGAAGGCAGCTGCCTCCCGCCGGAAGGGGCTCTTCGGCACAGGGGTTGGTGGATTCGTAAGAGTAATCAGGGAACTCGCTGAGGAGGTTCCAGGAGGAAATGCGGTCCCAGAACAAGCATCCCGGCTCCCCGTAATCCCAGTTGGCCGAGCACATTTTGCCGAAGAAATCGGCCGCGCTGATCTTCTTTACTATTTCCTCTTTGCTTTCGGGACGGTAGAACCTCTGGGTGAAAGACTCCCTGTCGCGCACGCATTTCATGAAAGCGTCCGTCATGCGGATGGACATGTTGGCTTTCGTCACGCGCTCCAGATCGGTCTTCACCATCATGAACTCCTCCAGATCCGGATGCTCGCAGGAAATTGTAAGCATAAGGGCTCCGCGGCGTCCGTGCTGGCCTATGAGCCCCGTCACCATCGAATACAGATCGGTGAATGAAACTGCCCCGGAGGTCTGGCTTGCGGTATTGTTGATCTTGGCGCCTCTGGGTGCCAGTTTGGAGATGTCTATTCCGGCCCCGCCTCCGTAGCTGAACGTGCGCGCGAGTTTTCCCGCGGTTTCGAATATTGATTCTATGGAATCCTCGGGAGAGGACAGAACGTAGCAGTTCGAAAGAGTCACCTTAAGGCCGTCGTTCTGAAGGCCTCTGTTGGCAAGTATCCTTCCTCCGAAAAGGAACTTTTTTTCGCGGATCAGAGTTTTGAGATCATCGTTCCCGGCGGATACGCGGTCCAGCCATTCCTCGAAACTCTCGCCGTTATGACGGTATTTCTTTTCCCATATATCCGTACCGAGCGTATTGCCTTCGCCAAGCCAGTCGTCAATTTCCATTTTGTTTTCCCCTATGACCGGAGTAACCGCGGCCCTTCCCGATCGGTAGGGTGATAGCAAACCCGTTATTAAGTCCTCCCTATACGCTCTCCGGATGTATTGGCATATATGTCCTTCATTCAGATTATGGAAGAATATATTTACTTATCAGAAAACTCCGGAAGCATCCCGGATAATAAGAGCGCGAAAACAGAGCCTTAAAGTCATCCAGACGCGTTCCGGATAGAACCACTTAAATATTACCCATTTATTCGGAATAACGTTAACGGCACGGTCAGGGACGGTGCATTTTCTCATTCCAGGTGAATTGGTATGACAGATCAAGATACTCTTAAAACAGGTACAACTACAATCGGGTTGAAACTCAAAGACGGAGTTATTCTTGCGACGGATCAGAGGGCTACAATGGGCAATCTCATCGCCCACAGCCAAGTTCAGAAACTGTATCCCCTGTCCGAGAACCTCGGCATGACCATCGCGGGCGTCGTGGGCGATGCCCAGCTCATGGTAAGGTTCATGCAGAGCGAGATCTCCATCTACAACATGAAGAAGGGATCCCCAATGTCGGTGAGCACCGCCGCGACCCTCGTGGCGAGCGTCATCCGCCAGGGATTCTACCTCGGACTCATCGTCGGCGGATACGACAAGACCGGAGGACACGTTTACAGCATCGACGGCGCCGGAGGATTCATCGAAGACAATTTCATGTCCGTGGGTTCCGGATCGGTTTTCGCCCTCGGAGCTCTCGAGGCCGCTTTCAAGCCGGATCTGACCCGCGACGAGGGCATCGATGTCGCCATCACCGCCCTCAACTCCGCCAGAAAGAGAGACAACTGCACGGGCGACGGAATGCTGGTCGCGTTCATAGGACCCGACGGTTACGAAGACATCTCCAAGGAGGAAATCAGAAACCGCTGCTCGGCGCTCGGCTTCCAGTATCCCAACTGATACTGGCCGCTAAAACCATTTCCAGTTTTACTCTTTCTTATTTAACCTCCAAAGGCTGGATCCAGATGAATGTTGACAAACTCTTCGAGAACCTGAAACAGGAAGTCAGAAGGCTCGTACCCCCGGAAATGAAAATAACGTCGATAGAGTTCGAAGGACCTCTTGTAGTGATATACACGAGCGAATACGAGAAATTCTCTTCCAACGACTCTCTGGCCCGCATGCTGGCCCAGAACATACACCGCAGAGTGGATATCAGACCGGACAGATCGACTCTCGCGAAAATGGAAGAGGTCGAGGATAAGCTCAGATCGATGATTCCCGAATCGGCGGAACTCTATGATATCAATTTCATCGAGGAAACCGGAGAAGTGATAGTGGAAGTCGTTAATCCTAACGAGGTCATCGGCAAAGACGGGCAGCGTCTCGGCAGCATCAGAAAAGAAACGGGCTGGAACGTCAAAGTCATACGCGCTCCCCCCATCCCATCGAAGACCGTATCGGACGTCAGAGGCTACCTGAGGGTCAATCATGACGAGCGCCTCGCAATGCTCAAATCGGTCGCCAGAAACATTTCCAGGGATAAGATTCCGGGAGAGCAGTGGGTGAGAGTCACCACCATGGGGGGATTCAGACAGGTCGGAAGATCCGCCTCGCTTCTGATGACGAGGGAAAGCAGGGTGCTTATCGACTGCGGACTGGATCCGAACTCCGACGCCACCCCGTATTTCGCGATACCGGAGGCGGATATCACCAAAATCGATGCCGTGGTCATCACACATGCCCACCTGGATCACTGCGGAACGCTTCCCGCCCTCTTCAAATCCGGATACCAGGGGCCGGTTTACTGCACCCCGCCCACCAGAGATCTCATGGCGCTTCTGCAGCTGGATAATATAAAACTGAGTTTCGGAGAGAACAAGAAAACGCAGTACGAAGCGAAAGACGTCAGAACCGAAATACTTCACACCATCGTTCTGAAATACAACGAGACCACCGATATCGCCCCGGATATAAGGCTGACTTTCCACAACGCCGGACACATCCTCGGCTCCGCGATAGCCCATTTCCATATCGGGGACGGGCTCCATAACGTCGCTTTCTCCGGAGATACCAAATTCGAGAAGACCTGGCTGTTCAACCCCGCGGCCAACAAGTTCCCCAGGCTGGAGACGCTGATCATCGAATCCACCTACGGAGGACAGAAGGACGTCCAGCCTTCCAGAATAGACGCTTCCGAGGAGATGGGGAGACTCCTTCTCTCCGCCGCCGAACACGGAGGAAAGGTTCTGATTCCGGTTTTCGCCGTAGGAAGATCCCAGGAGGTCATGCTGGTCATAGAGGAGCTTATGCGCGGAGGCCGCATCCCGAAGTGCCCCGTATATCTAGACGGAATGATCTGGGAGGCTACGGCGATTCATACCGCATATCCCGAATATCTCAACAACCAGCTGAGAACGCAGATATTCCAGCAGAACGAAAATCCCTTCCTCTCGCCTATTTTCAGACGCGTGGAGACCTCTTCGATGAGAGAGGAGATCTGCCACTCTCCGGATCCCTGCATCGTTCTGGCCACCAGCGGTATGATGTCCGGAGGGCCGGTCATGGAATACTTCAGGGAATGGGCCGACGACGAGAAGAACTGGCTGCTTTTCGTGGGATACCAGTCGGACGGAAGCATCGGAAGGACCATCCAGAGGGGAAAGAGCGAGATAACCCTGACTCTCAAGGGAAAGCCTATCAACCTCGACATAAAGATGCAGAGGGCGACCGTCGACGGATTCTCCGGACACTCGGATCGCAAGCAGCTGATGCGTTACATCGGTTCTCTGGATCCGCGCCCGGACAGAATCGTGGTAGGACACGGCGACGACAGAAAGTGCACCGATCTCGCCTCGTCGATCTACAAGAAATTCGGAATAGAGACGAAAGCTCCGCAGAATCTCGAAACGATCCGTCTCAAATGAGGAGTTGTCTCCTCTTTTTTTAAAATGAAAAATGGGTGCCGCTTCCGGCACCTGTTTCACCAGTTGACGGCTCTTACTTCGAAGAAGGACTGGGGGTGCTTGCAGACCGGACAGACCTTGGGGGCTTCCGTTCCGATGTGTATGTATCCGCAGTTGCGGCATTTCCACATGACCACTTTGTCTTTCTTGAAAACGACTCCGTCCTCGATGTTCTTCAGAAGAGCGAGGTATCTTTCCTCGTGCTCTTTCTCGATCTTTCCGACGGCCTCGAAGAGATCCGCTATCTGGGTGAAGCCTTCCGCCCTTGCCTCTTCCGCGAATTTGGCGTACATCACGTTGAACTCGTAGTTCTCTCCGCTGGCGGCGTCCTTGAGATTTTCGACGGTCTTGGGAACGCTGCCTCCGTGAAGCTGTTTGAACCAAATTTTGGCGTGCTCTCTCTCGTTCTCGGCGGTCTCGAGGAAAATGTCCGCGATCTGCTCGTAGCCCTCTTTGGCGGCCTGGGAAGCGTAGTAGGTGTACTTGTTTCTGGCCTGGCTCTCGCCCGCGAATGCTGCCTGAAGATTTGCTTCGGTCTTGGATCCTTTGAGTTCCATCTTATACCTCGGACCGTGATTGTCGGGATGCGTATAAATTGATTGTCTGCTGACGGGTTATCTGAACATTCCGAACCGGGATTTTTTCAGATTTCCGTTTTTATCGAACTTCTGTTTCATGAGGCGATCGTAGTTCTTCCTGAGATTGGCGTCTCCGGGAGAGACAGCCATCAGATATTCCAGCTCTTCTCTGGCCTTCTCGTAATCCTTCAGATCGTTGAGAAGCAGCACGGCGTAATTCCTGTGGATATCCGGATCTCCCGGGCTGAGAGCCAGAGCTTTGCGGTAGTATTCCCCCGCGCCGGCGAAATCCCCCTTCTGGCGCCTCAGATACTTGGCATACAGATTGAAAACCTCCGCCGACTGCTCCTTTTCCAGAAGCCTTCCGAAGTACTCGTCCGTCTTTTTGTTGTATTTCTTGTCCTTCGACATCGCGGTCACGGCGGCCTTGAGCGCATCGGCGTTATCCGGATCGAGATCGAGAATCGCCTCCAGCTGCATCGCCCCGTATTCCAGATCCTTCAGGTCGTAAACCGCGATTCTGGCGAGCTCCATGCGGGGCCTGATGTTATGTGGATCCGTAGCAAGATAATCTTCGAGAGTCTGGGCCGCGCCGCGCGGATTCCCTCCTTCGACCTGGCGTTTCGCTTTTTTTACGGCTTCATAAGCCGGATCGGAATTCATCGGTCCAGTATGTTCCGGGGATTATTAAACCGCTGGCATTCGTCACGGATTTATAACAAATAACCTTACAGATACTCATGCAAGACCGGAAGGGACTGAAAAACCGCGGCTATTCCAGAGAGGACGTCGACGATCGGAGGCGGGCCGTCGAAGAATTCACCGGCGTTAAATTCTCTTACATTCAGGACTGCGGATTCGACCCTGCGTCGGCTTCTAAAAACATAGAGAACATGATCGGAGTCACCCAGATCCCTCTGGGATTCGCCGGCCCGGTAAAGATCAGCGGAGAGTTCGCCAAAGGAGATTTCTTAGTCCCTATGGCGACGACCGAAGGCGCGCTCATAGCCTCCGTTTCCCGCGGAATGTCCGCGATCACGAAATCCGGAGGGGCGGCGGTACGTATTTTCAACGATGCGATCACCCGCGCTCCAGTTTTCAAAACTGAAAATCTGAAACACTGCATCGACACTATGGCGTGGATAGATTCCAACACGGATGCCCTGAAAGCCGTCGTCAAAGAAACTACGTCCCACGGAGAGCTCGAATCGATAGACAAATACCCGAGCGGTAGGAATCTTTTCCTCAGATTCTCCTTCAAAACCGGAGACGCCATGGGGATGAACATGGCCACCATAGCATCGGAAGCCGCCTGCAGATTCATAGAGAAAAACACCGGCGCGGTTCTGGTGTCCGTGTCCGGTAACATGTGTTCCGACAAGAAGCCGGCGGCCATCAATCTCATAAACGGAAGGGGAAAAACTACCGTCGCGGAGGTTCTGATCCCTGAAGAAATTGTTAAAAGCGTTCTCCATACGGACGCATCCTCTGTCGAGGAAGTGAATATCAGCAAAAATCTGATCGGAAGCAGCATGTCCGGAACCCTGGGGGCTAACGCGCACGCTGCCAATATGGCTGCCGCCGTTTTCATCGCGACCGGACAGGATCCGGCGCAGGTCGTGGGATGCAGCATGGCTCTCACCTTCTGCGAGAACATAAACGGAGATCTGTACGTTTCGGTCCGGATTCCGGTTATCGAGGTCGGAACCGTCGGAGGAGGGACCCGCCTTCCGTTCCAGTCGGAAGCGCTTAAGATGATAGGCTGCATCGGAGACGGAAAGGCGAAAAAACTCGCCGAAATCATAGCGGTAACGATACTCGCCGGGGAGATATCCACTCTCGCGGCGCAGGCGACAGGGCAGCTCGGATCCGCGCACGCCCAGCTGGGACGCTGAGCGCTCAGCGAAACGTTAATATCATCCGGTCGATCAGGCTCTATGCCTGTTATAAACTTCAAGTACAGCGATCTCTGCACGATGCTGGGATTCAAAGTCCCGCAGGAGGTCCTGATAAACAGGATCCCTATGATCGGGGCGGATATGCACGAAACCGAAGGCTATTCCGACGAGATGTCTGTGGAATTCTTTCCTGACCGTCCGGATCTGTACAGCGTGGAAGGACTTGCCAGAGGGCTGAGGGCTTTTCTGGACATAAAGCCCGGACTTGAAGAGTACGAAGTCGGAGAATCCGGCATCGATGTTTTTATCGATAACAGCGTTAAAGCGGTCAGACCCTTCTTCCTCTGCGCCGCGGTCCTCGGCGTCGAAATCACCGACGAATTCCTCCGCTCGATGATGGAGCTGCAGGAGAAGCTTCATATCACCATCGGCAGAAAGAGAAGCAAACTGGCGATAGGGATACACGATCTGGATAAAGTCGCGCCTCCATTCACCTATAAACTCGCGGATCCGCATGAGATCAGATTCGTTCCTCTCGCTAAAACGGAGGAGATGGATATGGAGGAGATACTCCGCAGGCACGAGAAGGGAATCGGCTACGCTCATCTTCTAGAAGGATTCGATAAGTACCCGGTCATTCTCGACAGGAACGGAGACGTTCTCTCGTTCCCGCCGATCATCAACGGCGCTCTGACCGCGGTCACTACGGGAAAGCACAACCTTTTCATAGATGTCACCGGAAACGATCCGAAAGCCGTGAAAGGAGCGCTGGACATCGTCTGCACCGCTCTCGCCGAACGCAAGGGGAGAATATGCTCCGTGAGAATGCACGACGGCGAGAAAGTGTTCCCGTCTCCGGATCTGACTCCGCTGAAGGCCGAAATATCCGTGTCCGAATGCAACAAATTCCTCGGGCTCAGGCTTCTGCCGGAGGAGAACGTGATATGCCTCCGCAGAATGGGAATGGATGCCGTCGCGGACGGAGACACCGTCAGAGTCAGATATTCCCCCGTAAGGCTGGATATAATGCACAAGGTGGATATCTTCGAAGACGTGGCGGTAGGCTACGGATTCGACAGATTCGGCGGACCGTACAAGCTCGCCCAGACGTCCGGGGGAATGGAACCCTTCACGGCGTTTTCCGACGGCCTGAGAGACGTCGCCGTCGGCCTGGGATATACGGAGGTCAACACTCTGACTCTGAGCTGCGAAAAAGAGGAGTTCGTTCTCTCCGGCCTTCCGGAGGTCGGCTGCGTCAAAGTCCTCAACCCCATAACCGAGGAGCATACCTGTCTCAGATCGTACCTCATGCCCAGTCTGATCAGGATTCTCAACCGCAACAAGCACAGAGACCTGCCCCAGAAGATATTCGAAGTCGGTTACGTGATAAGAGACACGAAAACCGTGCCGCACTTCTGCCTTATGGCTACCGCTTCCAGAACTCCGTTTTCTGAAATCAAATCGTTATCGGAGGGGATACTTAAAGAGATGGGATACGAATATTCCCTCAGGCCGTGCAGCTATCCCGTATTCATAGAGGGAAGGGGAGCGGAAATCGTCAGCGAGGGGGAAACCATAGGGATATTCGGAGAAATGGCTCCTTCCGTCGTAATCGGCTACGGGCTTACCCATCCGGTGATGTTCCTGGAACTCGATCTGAGCGGAATTATAAACGATATAAGCGATACCCTGTTCTGAGATGATACGATGGATGCAGGAGATAAATTCCCGGAGTTTTCTCTGAAGGATGAAAACGGCGATGATTTCGGCAGTTCCTCTCTGAAGGGAAAAAGGTACATCATCTACTTCTATTCCAAGGACAACACTCCGGGATGCACCAGAGAGGCGGAGGATTTCACCGCTCTCGCTCCGGATTTCGAATCGAGAGGAATCACGATAATCGGAGTCAGCAAGGATTCCGTTGCGTCGCACAGGAAATTCATTGATTCCAAAAATCTGAAAATCAAACTGCTCAGCGATCCCGATCATGTCCTTCTGGAAAAAGCCGGAGCCTGGGGCGTGAAGAAAAATTACGGGAAGGAATACACCGGGACCATCCGCTCCACGTTCCTCGTCGGAACGGACGGAAAGGTGGAAGCCGCCTGGAAAAACGTCAAAGCGACCGGACACGCCCGGAGAGTCCTGGATCAGATCTCTTCATGAAACCCTTTCCAGCAACTCTTTCAGAGTCTGAGTGGCATCCGAGAGAATGCTGAGATCCGCGCAGGAATGGATCGGTGCCGAGGGATCAGTGTTGACCGCGATTATTCTGGCCGACGAGGACATTCCTGCGAGATGCTGGACAGAACCGGATATGCCGAAGGCTATGTACAGTTCGGGCTTCACCGCCGCTCCGGACATGCCGACCTGGCGCGACGCGGGCATCCATCCCCTCTCGGCTATCGCTCTGGAACAGCAGACCATCGCCCCCGGGATGCGGGAGGCGAGCTTCTCCGCATCGTCTACAGACGAACGGCTGCGGACGCCGGCGCCGATGGCGATCAGGACTTTCGCTTCGCGGATATCCGATGCGGCATCCGTTTTCGGCGTCTCTGCGGTTATTTCTTTGCAACTGTCGCCTTCGTACGGCCAGTAAATCACGGTTCCGGAGGCTCTACGCTTCTCCGGACGCGGAAAAGTACCGGGACGGACGGTAACGATCTGCGGAAAGCCGGAACATTCGATCTCGGCCATCAGGGTTCCGGAAAAAGCCGGACGGATCATTCTGAGAACGCTCCCGTCTGACGAAAGACCGGTGCAATCGGCAGTCAGGCCGGATTTCAGCCGCGCGGCGAGTCTGGGCGCGAACTCTCTTCCGGTTTTGTCCGAAGGAATGAGTATGGCGGCGGGTTTTATGCGCTCGGAAATCTGAGAAAGAGCATCCGCCCAGACCTCCGGCGTATAGGAGCCGATCGCTTTTCCGCGGACGTGATACAGCGTATCCGTTCCGTATCCGAATATGTACGGATACAGCTCTTTCATATCCTGATTTCCGAAAATGACTGTGTAAACTCTCCCGTCCGTCAGTCCGGACGCGGCGGAGATAAGTTCTGCCGCGTAATCCGGCAATTCCGAAGCATTGACGGGAACGACGACCATTATCCCGCTGGAAACGGGAACGTCCAGGGAGTATCTCTCAAGCATCCCCGGCGGAAGCCTGTCGGAGTCCTGGCAGGTCTGGCAGTTTCCTCCTTCGCAGCCGCTCATCTGAATGCCTCCAGCTCTTTCAGGATTATGTCTGCGGCGCCGGAGGGCCCTGCGGCTACTTTCCTGTTCTTTCTCCGTATTTCTACAGCGTGCGTTCCGATCACGGCCGTTTTGGATCCTTTAATCCCGGCAGAACCGGGAGGGATGCCGAGATCTTCCCGGCTTATCTTCGTCAGAGGCTTCCTCATGCCGGAAATGCGATCGGAAATCGACATGAGCGTTCCGCACGGATCCGTTCCGGCAAAAGCGATGACTGATCCCGCCGGAACGCGGCAGCTCCGGACAAAAGCGCCGTAATCCTGGGTGACGTTTATATTCCCGTCTTCGACATAAAAATCATCGACGTAACAGAACTGCTGCACCGAAAGAAGCCCGGCGGTTTCGGAAGGAACCTGTCCCGTCCCGCCGTCGGACGCGGTACGGCCGAAAACGATCAGATCTGCATCCGGAAGAAAACGCCTTATGAACTCCGACAGAACCAGAGAGGTCGCCCACGTATCCGAGCCGGCGAACGAAGCATCGGAAATAAGAAACGCCCTGTCTGCGCCCAGGCAGAGGCAGCGCCTCAGGGCCTCGGAAGCGTGTCCCGGACCCATGGTAAAAACCGTCACCTCGTCCTCCGGAGCTCTGACGGCAAGAATGCGGCGCAGAGCGTATTCGCAATAAAGATCCAGCACCGACGTCCCGGCCGATCTGATAAGATTTCCGCCGGAATCCACGGAAATATCCGCGGTGCCAGGGACCTGCTTTACAGCAACCGCATACTTCATTTTCTGTCACCTATCATGTTTCCGGGAGAGAGTATCCAGTTGGGATCCAGAATGCTTTTGACCCTGCGGAGGGCCTCCACGCCCTCGTCGCCGTACATCATGTGCATGTAGCGGATCTTGAGCTTTCCTATCCCGTGCTCCGCGCTGGCCGAGCCTCCGAGCCCGACCGCCTTTCCGGCGAAGCGCTCGTATACTTTCTTAGCGGTTTCAAACTCCTCCTCGGATTTCAGTATTATCTCCACGTGGGGGTGATTGTTCCCTATATGCCCGAACATGCAGTATTCCAGACCCGCCGCGTCGAGCTCGCTCCTGTAGAACGCCATCATCTCTTCGGATCTGTCGTCCGGAACGGACATATCGCTTCCGAGTTTGTGTATTCCCGGCATCGTTCCCTTGAGAGATGCGACATATTCGAAAATGGTTTTCGGAACGGCATGGCGGAATTCCTTCATGCGCCTCTTATCGGCCTCGTCCGATCCGCACCATGAATCGGCGGCAGAGGATCCGTGTCTCTCCGCGATTCCGGATATTATGCCTAACTCAGCTTCGGTGTCTCCGTCGTCCGGAATATCGAAAAACAACGCCGATCCCGCTGATTCCGGGATCCGGGGCATCATAATGGAAAGGGGATCCCTGTTCTTAAGATCCCTTATGAGCCTGACCGAAGACGAATCCAGATACTCTAGGAACTCCGCGCGGATCTTTCCGCCTGCGCGGATCTCCCCGGCCGCCGCCAGCGCGGAAGCGTCGTCCGGGAAAAACAGGATCAGAGAGATGGACGGATGCCTCGGTATGATGTAGATATCCGCTTCGGATATTACTCCGAATATTCCCTCGGAGCCGATGAAAAGATCTATCAGATCCATATCTCCGGAGATGCAGGGGCCGGCCGAATTCTTGACGGAAGTGTTGAAATCGTAATCCGGAATATCGAACGAGAAGTAGTTGCGCCCGGCGGGCATGCTCATCCTTCTCCCCTCGGCGAAGTATTCCCCGCGGGTTATGTCCGCCACGGAACTGTCGGCAAGAACTGCCCTGATTCTTCTTACCCAGTTCCTCGTCGGACCGTATCTGTACGTTCTCGGGCCGGAAGCGTTCGTAGCTATGTTGCCCCCGACGGAGCTTCCG
>JAEEKU010000088.1 GCA_016282555.1 Methanomassiliicoccaceae archaeon | reverse complement strand
GCCTCCTCCTTTTCCAGGCGGCTTATGTCGGAAAGAAGCGAGATGTGCGCCCACCTGACGGAATAATTCGAATCCAGAACCCTTTTTGCCAAATCAATGCGGAAATCCGGATCGTCGGAGAGGCCGGAGATCACTTTTCCGCCGTATATCTCCGCGTACATATCGTAATCCGACGGCATCGGAATGAAATTCGCGCCCATATGCCATTGCTGCCACTCCGGATCGCATTCGTTCATTATGCAGGTATACAGGAGACAGGAAACGTTGCGGTACTTTTCCGGGATCTTCCACATCTCTTCGAGAATGTCGCGGCTGTTGAACAGGGAAACGCTGTCATAGGACAGGTCGAAGCACATGTGGGTCTGGGAAAGAAAACCTGCGACCCTCTGCGCCGTGTAGACGAAATCCCACGGATCATACCCCATTTCCGAAACGCCGGACAGATCCAGCCTCTCGAAATAATCTTCCATCATCTCTCTGAATTTCTGATCGGAGGCCATAGCCTTCTTCTGCTTCTCCGCGAAGGATTCCGGCCTCCAGGCCACGGTGCCTTCGATATAGCATCTGAAGAACTCTTCGAAGGAGAATTCCTCTCTGAAATAGTCGTAATCGCCTAAGGTGCGCCCGCGCCCCGCCTCGCTGCAGTTGGAATGAATAGAAATCCACTCGTCGTTCAGGCCGAACAGGTTCGCGTTCCAGAAATGATTGACGAGAGCCTGCCTGGCCGGCTTGGGAAACACGTTATGTTCGATGATCCCGCTGAAACCGCGGCTCGATTCAGAGCTGAATTTCAGATCCTTGCTGTCGGAACCGATCCATCTGCACCCGTTTCTCTCCATCAGCCTTCCGGCTCCCCCGATATCGTTGTCTCTGGATTCGGTGAAGAAGAAGATGCGGTCTTTGAACTCCGACAGGCAGTAGAACGTCACCTTGGAGTCCTTTCCGTCGCTTACCGACATGCATATGCGCTTCTTCCCGGACAGTTTCAGAAACGATCTGCGGAGCATATCCTGAACGCTGTTTTTCACTGCTAGAATATCCGCGGTTTTCCCTGTTTTCCCGAAGGGGTAGAAACGTCTGACGGAAAAATCGTCCAGAGAGAGATAAAAATCCGGAATCAGAAGACGGGTTCCCTTGTAAGGGGTGTAATCCCCCGGGTATTCTCCCGATATCTTGTATTTGTTTTTCAGTATGATGCGCTGCATCGCGGATTTTTCCGATCCGGAGAACCTCTTCACGAGATTCAGATGGGATCCAGCGATTCTGGATACCGAATTGTAATAAACCGTTTTGAGCCCGCAGGGATCCCCGAGAAGAATCGCGCCCTTTCTGCAGCCGGCAACGATAACATATCTCCCGCAGAGCCTGGAAGCTTTTCTTATGAAATCCTCGTCCGATTTCCTGAGCTCGCCCAGAAGGATCTCCGCATCGCCGGCGGAAGTATCCTCTATGAAATAAGACACGCCGAGAACGCACACCGCGAATTCTCCGTCGGATGCGGAATCGGCGGCGAGAAGATCATGGCAGTATATCCTCCGACCTCCGATCACGGCCTTCTCCGAAAAATACGGGTTGATCTCAAGCTCCTTTTCGGAAATGAGAAATCCGCGGGCATACGCGTATTTTCCGTTCTCTACATCCGAAAAATCTTCCGGATCTGCGGAGATCCAAGGTAAAAATCCACCTGAAAGCTGTATCCCTTCATGCTCGTCTCTTACCGGCATCGGCGTGTCTCCTGCGGCTGTACGTACGGACTAAAGGTTACGCCCTTATTATACGTTACAGAAACGGAACGGAAAACCAGCTCTCCGCAAACCGGACGGTTGTATTTATAACCTGTAGTAATATGCCGGGCCAAGGATGAGATGGACGAAGTAATTCTGATAACCAATATCGCGTTGCTTATGCTCCTCGCGGGAGTCTGCTCCATCATATTCCACAGACTGAAAATGCCCCCGCTCGTCGGTTATCTCGTTTCGGGGATAATCATCGCCAATACGATCGAGCTGGACGACACCGGAACCGCCGCCGTGGAACTGCTGTCCGATCTGGGGCTGATTCTCCTGATGTTCTCCCTCGGTCTGGAAGTCAACCTGAAAAAACTCAGGGGCGACGGAAAAGGCGGAAAATCTCCCGGGCGGACGGCCATAATAGTCGGCGCGATCCAGCTGCCGCTGATGGTCGTCGGAGGGATGATCGGCGGATGGATAGCCGGATTCGACACCCTTCAGTCCGTCGCTCTGGGCGCCCTGATTTCCGGTTCGAGCACCGCGGTGGTTCTGGCGGTACTGCTTTCCGAAAAGAAACTGTCGAAGGAACAGATCGATCTGATCATCCTCGTGACCATAATCGAGGATATAGGCCAAGTCGTCATGCTGTCTCTGCTTACTCCTGCGCTCGCGGGATCCTCGGTAGAGGTTCTCAAACTTATCATTATGATAATTTCGATCGCGGTTTTCGTGGCGGTATGCCTTTTCATCACCATAAAGAAATATTTCAAGAGGATCATGGACTTCGTTTCCGACAATTACTCCTTCGAAGTACTGCTGATCGTCGCCATCGGCTTCGCGTTCGGAATGGCCTGTCTGGCGAACTATATAGGATTGTCCGTCGCGATCGGAGCGTTCTTCATGGGCATGATCATCAACCCCGCCAGGAAGAGCGAGGCCATATTCGAAGCGATAAAGCCGATGAAGGATCTGTTCATGGCGATGTTCTTCATCTCCGTGGGGATGGAGATCCAGATAAATTCGCTGATAAACAACATACTTATGATTATCGGCATTTATCTCCTGTACCTCTTCCTCAAATCCTCTACGGTTTACCTCGGATACTGGATAGCGGACGAGGATTCCAAAACCGGATTCTTCTCCGCCCTGAGCCTCGTGGCGATGGGAGAGTTCGCGTTCATCATTTCGAAGGAGGCGCTGGATTACGGCGTCGTGGACGAGTCCTTTTACGCATCGGTCATAGGCGCGGCGCTCGTTTCGATGGTTATGCTTCCGGTGCTGTCCCGCAGCACGGAGAAAATCTGGGACCGCATGATCGTGCCGTTCTGCAAAATCGAATGGGTCGGAGCCATTATAGAAGATCTGAACGGCTTCAAAGAAAACTTCTACGGTTCCGGAAACATAACCAGAAGCATAAGGAAGGAGCTGAACCATGCTTACTTCGATCTGCTGATCATCATCGTTCTGGAGATAATATTCACCGGGGCCATTCCCGAAGCGGGCCAGATGCTGGCATCCTCCTTCGGAGGGGATCTGAGACTCTGGTATTTCGTTCTGGTCGCCCTGAACTTCGTGGTCATCTATTTCCCGATCAGGCTTCTGATAGGCAGTCTGAGCGTGTTCGACAGCATGCTGTCAAACAGTTCCAAGCAGACGATCAACCTCGGCGTAATGAGAAAAGACTCCCCGATATCGATAAAAGATCTGAACAGGCTCTATGAAACCGTTTTCAGACTTTACAGCAATTCCTTCGCTCTGATCATAGATATCGCGATAATTATCATAGCGCCTTATCCGCTCGGACTGACGGAATACGGCATAATATTCGCCGCGGGAGTGATTCTCGTGCTGATAGTTTATCTCCGGCACCGCCTCAGCAAAAGAACGGAGCAGGGAGAACCGGTCCCGGTATTCTCCTTCAGAAGAAGGAAACGAATACCGGATCCGGAGATCATCTGATGCAGAGAGACTTCCAGACGTCTTCGCACCGGGACAGCACGTCTTCCGTGTCCAGCGTCGTTATTTTTCCGTCCTCTGCCACGATGTCGCCCTGGCACATCACGGTTTTGACGTTCAGGCTGTTTCCGGAGTAAACGATGTTCGCCACGATATTCTCCGGAAGAAGAGGCCTCAGGTTGGGAGATTTGCCGTCTAGAATGACGACGTCCGCGTACTTTCCCGGCTCCAGGGATCCTATCTCCCTCTCCATCCCCACTGCTTTCGCTCCGTTGATCGTGGCGAAATCGAGAAGCTGCTGGGCTGTCGCGACGGTGGGATCCCACCTGCTGGATTTCTGGAGGAGACCGAGGGTCTTCATCTCGGCGAACATGTCCAGAGTGTTGTTGGTGGTGCTTCCGTCGGTTCCTATGGAAACGTTCACCCCGTTTTCGAGAAATTCCGGGACCGGAGCGACCCCGCCCGTAGCCAGCTTCATATTCGATACCGGACAGGTCGAAACCGACATGCCCGCGTCTCCCATGCATCTCACTTCCCTCATGGTCAGCCATGCGGAATGGGCCGCGACCGCCCTGGGTCCCAGAACGCCGATGTCGCTTAACCACTCTCCGGGCCTTTTTCCGGTCTTTTTCTTATGATCGTTCACTTCTCCCCTAGTTTCGGACAGATGGAAATTCATCGGAGCCCCGGTCTTGTCGGAAAACTCCTTCGCTCCGACGCAGGTCTCCTCGCTGCACACGTAGACGCCCTGCAGCCCTACTCCGGGAATGATTTTCCTTTCGCCCTTGAATCCGGAATAGAAATTCTTGCAGTTCTGAAGAGGATTTCCGGTCTGGGTCGTGCATTCCTGATCGAGAACGCACCAGCAGAGAACGCCTCTGATCCCCGCCTCCCTGACCGCTCTGGCTATCACGTCTTCAGAGTAATACAGATCCATGAAGGTCGTGGTTCCTCCCCTTATCATCTCCATGCATCCGAGCTTGGTGCCGATTGAAAGATCGTAATCGGTTCTGTCCGAATCGATTTTGAATACTTTGCCGAGGAAATCCTGGAAGGAGAGATCGTCGACGACCCCCTTCATCACCGACATCGCGACGTGGGTGTGGGTGTTGATCATTCCGGGCATGACTATATCCCCGGAAGCGTCGATCTCCTTGTCGGCCGTTCCGTTGTATGCCGGCCCTACGGAAACTATTCTCTCGTCCTCGATGACGAGATCTCCTTTCAATATTCTTCTGGAAGAATCCTGGGTTACTATCCAGGCGTTGCGGATAGCCGTAATCATGAAACGGCAACGGCTATTTCCGACATAATAGTTCCGAATCCGCGAACAATAGAACAAAATACGGAAGGGAAGATACCCGGACCATGACATTCCGCATAACGTTTCTGGGAACGGGAGGAGGCAGGCATACGACCATGTTCCAGCTCCGCAGCACCGGCGGAATGATCGTAGAGCACGACGGCGGGAACCTGCACATAGATCCCGGCCCGGGAGCCCTCACGCAGATGCACAAGATACACTACGATCCCGCGCTCACCAGCTCCGTCATAGTCTCCCACTGCCACCCCGATCATTACTCGGACGCTGAGTCGGTAATTGAGGGAATGACCTACGGCGGATGGAGAAAGCGCGGCAGCGTTTATGGTTCCGAAACCGTGATCAAGGGATCCGGCGGTCTGGGGCCCTGCATCTCGCCCTATCATCTCCGCCTGGCGGAAAAATACGGCGCTTTCGAAGCGGGAGACGTTCTCGACGTAGACGGGCTGAGGACGGACATCCTGAAGGCGAAGCACAGCGATTCCACGAACGTCGGATTCACTTTCCACACGAAGCACGGAAAGGTCTCCTACGTCAGCGATACCGAATTTACGGAGGAGATCGCGGAACAGTACATCGGATCGAGAGTGCTTCTTCTTCCGGTCACCACTCCGCGCGGCAACAGAATCAATTACCATCTCTGCACGGAAGACGCCGTCGAATTCGAAAGAATAGTCAGACCGGAGCTGGCCGTCTTCATACATCTGGGTGTCGCTATTCTCAGAAAAGGAGCGGAGAAAGAGGCGGAATTCGTCCGTGACAGCACCGGAGTGCGCACGATCGCGGCGAGAGACAGGATGGTTCTGGACGTGGGCGATGAAATAACGGTGTCCGATGCGGCGTGTTACGACGACGACTGGATTCCCCCGTCGTCGATCTGAGATCTCATGCTGCGTATCTCTTCTTTCAGAGAATCGCTTACCCTGAACGATTCGAGAGATTTCTGAAGCGCCCTGCGGTAAATGAATTTGTCCAGTCCGGTGTTTCCGCGCAGGTAGTCCATGGTCTCGTCTGGATGTCTGGCGACGCATTCGGCCAGACACCATGCGGCGCCCGTGCCGTAATAGTAGCCGGAGTCCGCGGTTTTGTCTATCTCGGAAATGACTCTGCCGAAGCAGCCGTCCGTGAGATAATGCTTCATCATCGAAACGACGGAATACCTCATCTGAAACTCCTTTCCCGTTCCGAGGTATCCGGTAATGAAATCCCAGTACGCTCTTCTTTCCTTTTTTCCGGGTTTCCAGGCCGAACAGAACGTGTCGCAGACGCTCCAGTTGTCGATCATCGGAATAAACGAAGAAAAAAGCCTCATCCGCTCGTCATAGTCTGTTTTGACATAGGATATGACCAGGCCTCTCAGCATCAGATCTTCGAAATACCTGTACTCCCAGGACTCCAGATATTCCTCCGCGCATTCCGATGCCGTTCTTTTCGCGATTTTCCTCAGTTCGGGGATTCTTACGCCGATGAAGCCGTAATCGCAGGGAGTCAGGCTTTCGGAAAAGGCAGCGTATTTCTCATCCCTTCTGGAAAAAAGTTCCGCCGTGATCCTGTCCATCGCACGGAGGACCGGAACGGCGGATTTTAATTTTAACGGAAGAGGTTTGGGTTCCCGGAGACCCAGAAACCTCAGAATCTGAAGATCAGATGCATTATGAATGCAACCACTGCAGCTATTACGGCAGCAAACAGTATCCCGATAATCTTCCCGCCTGGTTCGGGAACATCGGGGTTTTCGATGGTCAGAATTCCGGACTCGTAAACGAACGAGTAATTGTCCGCATATCCTCCGGAAGGAGTCAGAACGTAGGATCCGGGCTCCGAGGGAGGATCGGAAATGTAAGGCGCGGAATATCCGGCGGCGGTGTCCGCGTCTTCCCCGTTAACGAATCCGTATACGTCCGTTTCCAGAACCGGAACGGTTCCTTTGGATATCGTCTCTCCCGCGTATGCCGCGGTCAGTACCGCCCGGGTTATGCTCCAGGGAACGGTTTTGGATTCCTTCGTTCCGTCGGACCATGCGTATCCCTCGTTCAGAACGAGAAGGGCGGTATAGCTTCCCGCATTGACGGCGGTATTTCCGGTAACGGCGTATCCGGTTCCGTAAACTACTCCGGTCTGCATCTTTCCGTTGTAAACGAGGGACGAACCGGACGGAATGCTGATTACGATGTCTCCGGGCGCCCCGGCGATCGTCAGTACCCCGGAAATATACTTGAATGCGTAGTTATCCGCCTGCCCTCCGGAGGGAGTCAGGATCTGGGTTTCCAAAGAGGAATCGTATCCCGGGATCGATGGGCTGACGTAACCGGAAGCGGAAGCCGGCGTTTCGCCGTTCACGAATCCTGTTACAACGACTTTCAGGGATGGCGCGGTACCCTCCGTGATGGTTTCTCCGGGGTAAACTGCGGTTAAAACCGCACGCTCGATAAACCACGGAACCGCCTTCTGCTCTCTGGTGCCGTCGCTCCATACGTATCCCTTATCGAGACTCAGAATAGCGGTATAGCTTCCCGCATTGACGGCGGTGTTTCCGCCAATAGCATATCCTGTACCGGGCGCCACGCCGGTCTGTATCTTCCCGTTGTAAACAAGAGACGACCCGGACGGAATCTGAATCACGATATCGTCCGGCGCCTCGAGTATGGTCAGAGTCCCGGATACGTAATTGAAAGCGTAATTGTCGGCCTGGCCTCCGGCGGGAGTCAGAGTCTGGGTTCCGGGAGAAGTGCTGTATCCGGAGATGACAGGCTTAACATAACCGGAGACCGTGGCGGACGTTTCGCCGTTCACGAATCCGGTTACGTTGACTATCAGAGAGGGCGATGTTCCCTCTACGATAGTTTCCCCGGGATACACGGCCGTCAGAACCGCGCGCCCGATGTTCCACGGGATGATCTTCGGGTTTCCGGTGCCGTCGCTCCAGACGTATCCTTCTTCGAGAACCGCGGTCGCGGAGTAGTTTCCGGCGTTTACCGCGGTGTTTCCGGTGACCGTGTATCCGATTCCGGAAGCGACTCCGGTCTGCGTCTTTCCGTTATATGCGAGCGATAAAGCAGACGGAACCGGTACCGGAATGTCTTTAGCTGTGATCACCAGCACCCCGGAGACATAGACGAACGAATAATTGTCTGCCTGGCCTCCGGACGGAACGAGAGTGTAGCTTCCGGGCTCGGAATAGCCTGAAGATACCGCAGGCGGAACGTATCCGGATGCGGTGGCGGGGGTTTCCCCGTTCACGAATCCCTCCGTAACGACTCTCAGCGCGGGTTCGCTTCCCTGAACGACAGTCTCTCCGGGATAGACGGAAGTCAGTACCGCCGGGGTTATGCTCCAGGGAACTGTCTTGGATTCCTTCGTTCCATCGCTCCATACGTATCCCTTATCGAGACTCAGAATAGCGGTATAGCTTCCCGCATTGACGGCTGTGTTTCCGCTAATAGCGTATCCGGTTCCGGAAACGACTCCCGTCTGCGTCTTTCCGTTGTAAACGGGGGACGAACCGGACGGAATCTGAATTACGATATCGTCCGGCGCCTCGAGTATGGTCAGAGTTCCGGATACGTAGTTGAAGACATAATTGTCGGCCTTGCCTCCGGCGGGAGTCAGAGTCTGGGTTCCGGGAGAAGTGCTGTATCCGGAGACGACAGGCTTGACGTAGCCCGCGGCTGTCGCCGAAGTCTCCCCGTTCACGAATCCCGTGACGTTTACTGTCAGAGAAGGCGTTTCCCCCTCCGTGATGGTTTCTCCGGGGTAAACTGCGGTTAAAACCGCGCGCCCGATGTTCCACGGGATGATCTTCGGGTTTCCGGTGCCGTCGCTCCAGACGTATCCGTCCTCGAGAACCGCGGTCGCGGAGTAGTTTCCGGCGTTTACCGCGGTGTTTCCGGTGACCGTGTATCCGGTTCCGGAAGCGACTCCGGTCTGCGTCTTTCCGTTATATGTCAGAGAAACAGCGGACGGAACCGGTATCTGAATGTCTCCGGCGGTGATGACGAGAGTTCCGGATGTGTATGTGAAAACGTAATTGTCGGCTTTCCCGCCGGAAGGCGTCAGGATCTGGGTTTCCAAAGAGGAATCGTATCCCGGGATCGAGGGGCTGACGTAACCGGAAGCGGTCGCCGGCGTTTCATCGTTAACGAATCCCGTGACGTTTACTGTCAGAG